>JAPKCP010000202.1 GCA_028822885.1 Yoonia sp.
ATTCTGACCAAGATGCCGGGCCTGAAGGGTTTTCGTTACCATCGCGAGATCATTGCTTACGCCGTTTGGGCCTACCATCGCTTTGCATTGAGCACAGCAGACGTTGAAGACCTGTTGGCTGCACGGGGTGTGGTTGTCAGCCGGGAAGCAGTTCGGTTGTGGGTCAACCGCTTTGGTCAGCATTTCGCAGATTGCATCCGCCGGGATCGACCGTGGCCGAACGACAAGTGGCATCTGGACGAGGTCGTGATCACGATTCGTGGCAAGAAACATTGGCTGTGGCGCGCGATCGACGCAAATGGCGACGTTCTGGATATTCTTGTGCAAACACGTCGGAATGCCAAAGCTGCAAAGCGGTTTTTCAAAAGACTGGTTGCCAAGTTTGGCGAACCCAGGGTTGTCATCACCGACAAATTGCGCAGCTACATCAAACCTATCAAAACACTGGCTCCAGACGCTAACCATCGCGCCCACAAGGGCTTGAACAATGCGATCGAAGTGTCGCACCGGCCAACCCGTAAACGAGAGAAGATTTTCGGCAAGTTCAAATCCCACCGACAGGCTCAGAGATTTCTATCCGCGCATGACCAGATCAACCTGATCTTTCGTCCCCGCCGCTATCAACTCACCGCAATTTCGTACCGCCACGCCCGCTCCGACGCATTCGGTCTTTGGGAAGATTACACTGCCGAAATGGTGGCCTGATTAACCGCTTGTCGAAACTCAAAGTCTGATGCCAACAACTTGGCAATACCAGGCGACCTGAGCATAAGCCATAGTCGCAAAACTGCTCACGTATTTACAGCGCTCTGGCGCTAACATCTAAGGATCCAATGATCGCGGACAAAACAATTGTGCTAGATATGCTTGTCAAGATGGGGGTAAAGCCCTTAAGTTCTCTCAAATAGGTCGCCATCGCCACCCAGCTCCCCACACAATAGTATACTTGGACTTTAGCAATGGACAGACTTGGCTTTGCCGACCTTAACGACGACGAATCCCTTACTATTTCAATGTACCGTAACTGGTTGCGACCAACCGTGCCGCGAGAGGTGACCGAGCGTTATATGACTGTCGCATTGTCCCACGATATCTTGCATAATGTTTTAAACATCATCTTTGCAACATTCCGAAAAATGACCCCAGACGCCGTCGGCGTTTGTAGCAATGGCTACTTACTATCTCATCAGGAAGAACATCTGCTTGACGCGTTATCTCAAAATATTCACGTGCTTTCGCCTGCTTCATCTGATTGCCAGCGCACACTTTTACCTATTATACGGCCTACGGCACAGATACACCGCTCAGGACAAGATGAACTACGTCAGAAGGTGAATGTCGCATGCTGGCAGATCGCATCGTACTTTTAGTTTTATAATTCAAAGCAATGCAGGCTTTGTACGGCTAAGATTTCATGTCGCTATTGCATGCAATTGATGCTTGGTATACATCAGCATACAATATTTCGCTCCGACCTTTCAGTTCAATCTGTATTGCGGCGATTAAGACCCACTCTGCGCAATTTTTTAGGGACCGACATGAGCTTGTACACAAACTACCTAGCCGAGATCGAAACGCGCAAAACACAAGATTTGGCTCCCAAACCTATTGATGACGCAGCCCTTACAAGCGAGATCATTGAGCATATTAAAGATGCGGCACATGAACACCGCGCGCAATCGCTAGACTTCCTAATCTATAATACGCTACCGGGTACAACCAGTGCTGCAGGTGCGAAGTCTGAGTTTTTAAAAGAAATCATCCTTGGTAGCACGAAAATAGACGAAATTACACCAGCTTTTGCCCTTGAAATGCTATCGCACATGAAAGGTGGCCCATCGGTTAAGGTATTGTTGGATATGGCCTTGGGCAACGATGTGATGATCGCCAAACCTGCTGCCGAGGTTCTGAAAACACAGGTTTTTTTATATGAGGCAGATACAGATCACTTGAAAGCTGCGCATGCCGCAGGCAACAAGATCGCGATTGATGTTCTTCAAAGTTATGCTCAGGCTGAGTTTTTCACAAAACTGCCTGACATTGACGAAGTCATTAAAGTCGTCACTTACATTGCTGCAGAGGGTGACGTTTCAACGGACCTACTGTCACCGGGCAATCAGGCGCATTCGCGATCAGACCGTGAATTGCATGGCAAATGCATGATCTCTGAGACTGCTCAGGCCGAAATTCAGGCGTTGCAAAAACAACATCCCGGTAAGCGGGTAATGTTGGTATCCGAAAAAGGCACGATGGGTGTTGGATCGTCACGAATGTCGGGTGTCAACAACGTGGCACTGTGGACTGGCCAACAAGCCAGCCCTTATGTGCCTTTCGTCAATCTTGCTCCTGTTGTGGGTGGTACAAACGGGATTTCACCTATTTTTGCAACGACCGTTGGCGTAACCGGTGGTATCGGGCTCGATCTGAAAAACTGGGTCAAGAAATTGGACGCCGACGGCAAGCCCATCATGGGCAATAATGACGATCCGATCCTTGAACAGGTCTATAGCATCGATACCGGTACAGTTTTGACGATCAATACCAAGGACAAAAAACTCTATAATGATGATGGCGAACGCGAACTGGCGGATATTGCATCGGCATTCATCCCGCAAAACATAGAATTCATCAAAGCAGGCGGGTCGTATGCCATTGTGTTCGGCAAAAAGCTGCAAAGCTTTGCTGCGGCCACGCTTGGTATCAAAGCCCCCATCGTTTTCGCCCCCTCAAAAGAGGTATCGCATGTGGGCCGAGGCCTAACAGCGGTCGAAAAGATTTTTAACAAAAATGCCGCAGGTTTGCCCGAAGGGACCGTGCTGCATGCTGGATCAGACGTGCGTGTGCAGGTCAACATCGTCGGTTCACAAGACACCACCGGCCTGATGACCTCGCAAGAACTAGAAGCGATGGCTGCAACCGTGATTTCGCCGACAATTGACGGTGCATATCAGTCAGGCTGCCACACAGCATCGGTTTGGGATTTCAGAGCGCAGGAGAACATCCCGCGGTTAATGAATTTTATGCACAAATTTGGCCTGATCACCGCGCGCGATCCAAAAGGCGTGTACCATGCGATGACGGATGTTATTCACAAGGTTCTGAATGATATCACTGTGGACGACTGGTCGGTTATTATTGGTGGAGATTCCCACACACGTATGTCCAAAGGCGTGGCGTTCGGGGCCGACTCTGGCACCGTAGCGTTGGCTTTGGCGACGGGCGAGGCCAACATGCCAATCCCGGAATCTGTCAAGGTGACATTCAAAGGCGACTTGCGCACCTATATGGATTTCCGTGATGTGGTGCATGCAACGCAGGCGCAAATGCTAAAGGAATTTGGTGATAACATCTTCCAAGGTCGCGTCATTGAAGTACACCTCGGCACATTGATCGCCGATCAGGCATTTACGTTCACCGACTGGTCCGCTGAGATGAAAGCCAAGGCGGCCATTTGTATTTCGCTAGACGAAACCTTAATTGAATCACTTGAAATCTCCAAAAGCCGTATTCAAATTATGATCGGCAAGGGCATGGAAAACGAAGCTGAGACACTGCGAGGGCTGATCGCAATCGCTGACAAGCGGATCGCCGAAATTCGATCAGGCGATGTGCCTGCGCTGGCACCCGATCAAAATGCCAAATATTATGCGGAATTTGTTGTTGATCTGGACCAGATTATTGAGCCAATGATCGCTGACCCTGACGTTAATAATATGGATGTGTCCAAGCGGTACACCCACGATACGATCCGCCCTGTGTCTTTTTACAAAGGTGAAAAGAAAGTCGACCTTGGTTTTGTTGGGTCCTGCATGGTGCACAAAGGTGATTTGAAAATTGTCGCTCAAATGTTGAAAAACCTTGAACAATCCGGTCAAGAAGTCGCATTCAAAGCTCCTTTGGTCGTCGCGGCCCCAACCTACAACATCATCGATGAACTTAAGGAAGAGGGCGACTGGGGCATTCTGCAAAAGTACTCCGGTTTTGAATTCGACGATAATGCGCCCAAAACGGCGGCACGGCTAGAATATGAAAACATCCTTTATCTTGAACGCCCCGGCTGTAACTTGTGCATGGGTAATCAGGAAAAGGCCGCAAGGGGCGATACCGTTCTTGCAACATCGACACGTTTATTCAAAGGGCGCGTTGTCGAAGATACTGCAGAGAAAAACGGCGAGTCTCTGCTGGCATCGACCCCTGTTGTCGTGCTGTCCGCAATCCTTGGCAGAACACCCAGCATGGAAGAATACAAAGCTGCCGTAGAAGGTATCACGCTGACCACTTTTGCGCCACCTTCGCAAAAACCACTCGATCCCTTTTCGGTGCAGTACTAAGAAATTAAAACTCTGTGGGAGCCTATGGCAACATAGGTCGCCTGCGAGCATCTTGCTTTCCGGTGGCTAATCATGATCAAGCTAGCCTTATTCCGCCTTCAGCCGGATTTGCCCCCATCAAACGACCATTGGCCAACGGTTTTCTCACAAAACCCACCTTCGACTTCAAATAAGAAAAGAGCCGTTAAACCCTTGTCCACTGCTTTGCGGTACCTTTTTTAAATCAAAGACATCGAGGTCTGTTGCCCATCCATGAGTGACCATTGCTGATCGGGCCATAACACTGACACTCACCAATTCATGCTGCACCATCACCTCAGACCGCCCTTCCAGCAAATGACTGACGTAGCCATTCCGCCGTCTATGTCGATAGGTGACAGATGTTGCAACGGCGCCTATTAAAAAATGCGTTTATATGACCTACTGTTTGAGCATGGGCAACTCAAGTGCGACTGTCCATGGGCGTCCGTGTAGGCGACAACCATGAGCGTCTAGAGCGCCCAAAGTATCGGGCCAGAACCGTGCGATACCTGTATTCAAAAGCGCGGCTGACGCACTATGCACGGCGAAGCCTTTTGCGACCACGGAAAGATCAAGCTGCACGTTATCCAATTTGTGCAATGTTCTGCCGTATGCGACCGCGACTGGATGGCGTGCCCGAGGGGCCAAACCCACTTTTACTCATTTCACCTGTCCGATTGAGCACAAGGACCGCATCTGACAGGTGTTCCAATTGCAACGCAAACTCGATCACGTCTGCAAGAGGTTGTGAAACGATGAAGGGCGTTTTGATCGGGGCTTTGCTCACGATATTCATGTCACTAGCGTTAAGCCATAGCGACATGCGGGCGTTTACGACATTCAAATTCCCGCCGCACGAAACGGGCAAAATTTACAGTCGAAAGGCCACTGTTGTTCATCAGGGATCATGGTTCGCCCATGGCCTCACCGGAGATTTATTTAATCACAATCAAGACAGTTCACATCCGCACTTGCCGTAGGCAATGCGGCGATCACCGGCAAACCGTGGCTGGTTTTGATTACTGCTTTCAGCGCAGCCGTCTGCCCAGCTGCATCTGTGCACACGGCAATAAGTTGCATCATGATAGCGTCTCGATTACCAGGGTTGCTCTGCGCGGCAATAATCAGTGCTTATTAACCGTTAACATTTACGATGTTCGGATCAGCGCCAGCCGTAAGCGTAAGCGTTAGCGCCGTAGCGATATCGTTATTGATAGCAAGCACCAGGGTTTCGATTGAACTTACACGGAAGGCTTCCCGCAGTGCAGCGTTGTTGACGCCATTGTTGGTTGTAGTCAAAGCATCCAGCTTGTCGCCGAGAAACTTTACTACCTCAACAGAGCTGTTTCAACTTACCTCCAGCACGTACGAGACGGCGTCTCGTATTTAGACTTGGTGTAAATCATGACTGAGTTTAAAGTGGACATCGACATTGCAACGCTGAACTGCTGGGTGGTGCAAATTTCGCTGCCAACCGCTATAAAAGCGCACGCTAGAAATGGCCCTAAGAGGTGGTCCTAGATTTTCGACCAGTTTGCAGCCAACTTAAGGTGGATCA
>JAPKCP010000203.1 GCA_028822885.1 Yoonia sp.
AGGCATGCCCTAAATGCGGCGGCGTGATGATCGTTGTTGAGACATTCAAACGCGGCCAAACTCCAAAATCCCGAGCGCCGCCGTGGGAGGATGCCGCATGACGAACTGCTTATACCCGCCGCTCTTATGTCTATGCGCCGGACCAATCACTGCAGCCAACTTCCCAAAGTTGGACCCAAAGCAGGTAAATGGGGGCGACACGAAGGCCCAGATGGCAAGATCAGGCTGTGAAAACCAACTGCCGCATGCTCATAAAGACCATCAAAACCGTGGCTCAATGCATCGAACAACGCAGCAGTAAGCCACAATCCCCATAGCACCAAAACAGCCCGCGCTTTCCTCCTTGTCGGATTTATCGCCGCTGCAGCTCACGCTGACAGCAGCCATAAACCTTAGACAAAGCGCCATTTCGCTGCGGTAGCTACCAAGGTCTGGTTTACTAGAAATAGGTTCCCGCAACCGAACCTTCAATCAAGCGCCGTGTCTCGCTCGGCACTGCGAAGCCGACTGAGTGTGACCGGTGTGACGCCGAGAAAAGATGCTATCAAATAATGGCCGAACTGCCCCTCGTGGTGCGGGAAGTCTTCGCGAAACCACGTAAGTCGGTCTGCGCCGCCAAGTGCGGCAAGGCACCACTCTCGATCAGCCTTACGGGCCAGTTCTTGCTGCAAAATGCCGTTTGCCCATTCGCGAATTGGCTCCGATGCTAACATAAGCTCAGTCAAAACGCGGCTGTCCATTTGCGCAACCAATGCATCCGCAATCACATCTATTGATACAAGCGACGTCCCGTTTCTGGTTCTCGCGACATTTGGTGCGACCACACATGGACCAGCGTGAAAGCTAACGCAAACGGCTCGACCTTCGGGATCTGTGATTTGACTGGTGGCGCGCCCATCAAGAATGATGTGCTCCAATAGGTCTGGTTCGCCCTGCGTTGCAATGCGACGCCCCTTTTCGACATATTCAACGCGCCATGTTGCCGCCAGCTGACGAGCGCTGTCTTTGCCCAAAGCGTTTGGAGAACTGGTGAAAAAATTTAAGAGGTCCAAATCGCGAATTCCTTATCAAACGATAATGCCAGCTTTGCTCGCGCTGAGTACGACAGTGCTAATAGTAAGGAGAACAACCAATGAAAATGATAATACCAACTAAGCAGTACGGGCGGCAAGCGGCACTCTTCGGTCTCGCGGCAGCCGGAATCTATCTGCTGATGATCTTTGTCACACTGGCGCACATCGAGACTTTGTCCGGCCTTCGCCCTTTCGACATGCGCCCCGGCGGATATTCAGCTGAACAGGCAAATTCGCTGATCAATGCCTTGGAATCCATTGGAAGGCGGTACTATCTCACGCGACAGATTCCACTTGATCTGGTTTATCCCTCGCTCATGGCGCTGACCTTAGTGTCATTGCTCAAATGGCTTGGTTCACGAGACGTAAGTCAAAAGCTTGTTCGAATTGGAATTTGGTTTTCGATTGCGGCAGCTATCGCTGACTATCTAGAGAACGCCGGCATCTGCCTCATGATCCTGAGTTGGCCAGAAATATCAGCCAACACTGTCTTGGCGGCAAGTGTCGCTTCCATTGTGAAATCAGGCTTAACGACGGCTGCTGTCTTGATCGTCTCGCTTGGTTTCGGCTTTTGGGCGTCCAAAAGAGCGCGTACTTACGCTCGGTAAATGCCTGCTGAAGATCCCATCGGGAAGCGCAAATATCGTACTTCAGAGTAAAGGGGTATGGCCATTGAAATCCTAAATAATGGGTTCAAATATCAGACGTTTCTGACCAATCCGTCGCACATTGACCAAACTGACGTTCGAAGCCAAATTTAACGTCCGAGGTTGTTGTGGCGAAGGTCTCAAATGAGACCGAAAGGCGCGGCCTAATGATACCGCCTTTCGCAAAGAGTGCGAAAGGCGGGCTTTCGGGCGGATCGGGCTAACTTGCTGTTGCTGGCACCCACATCCCCCGACCACGTAATGCAAGAATGAGGCCGAACATAACCTCGAACGCAGCACCGGGCAGCAACAGAGCCATCGACAACGTTGTTGCACCGGATGCCGAAGCAATCATCGCCGCGATAAGGCAAAGGTATCCCACGAGACCCAACGCTCCGAGCATCGTGGGGATGAACTTTGACCTGATCAACCAGAGACACATAGGTAAACTGCCAAGGCCTAACGAGATCATTCCTAGTTGATAGAAGACGTCGCTTGAGACCGTCAGTCTCAGGAACATTCCCTGTACGGCCATGACGCTTATGCCCAACAGCAAGCCTTCAGCGATACGCGCCAAGAGATAGAGATCGCCACTTCGTGGCGCTGTTGTCGCGATTATCGGGCGCATCAGAAATCCGATGATGATGACTGCCACGGAATTGCTGAGGCACATAAGTAAACCAAACCAATGCCATTCGCTGTCCAAGAGGGCTTGTCCAACGCCGAAAAGTGGGAATGCTGCCAAGATGCACAGTCCAATGATGCGAAACCTCAGTACATCAGACATGGGCCGTCTCCATCAATTGAAGGTCTTGGTCAGCATGCAAACGCGCCTTGCTTTCAGATTTGACAGTCACGACAACGTTGCCCTTTTTGTGTCCGGTATCGACGTGGGTATGCGCGGCGATCATTTGGGAAAAATCAAAGCTTCGGTCGATGACGGGATGGAAATCTCCGGCAGCGGCGAGATCAACGACTTTGCGCAGGATATCGACTGACTCTGACGCCACGCCACCAATCAGACGCTTTCCGCGCAACCGGGCCTTGAGCCAGCCCAAGATCATATCGGATGTACTTCCCGCAATCATCAGCATGCGGCCCTTTGGTACCAAAGCATGCCGCGCCCAGTCCCAATGCGCTGTCCCGACGGTATCCACGACCATGTCGTACAACGGGCCTTCTTCGACGAAGTCTTCGGCGTTGTAGTCAATGACTCGGTCCGCTCCGATATCGCGAACCAGATCAGCATTCGACGCACTGCAAACGCCAGTTACCTCGGCCCCAAAGTGTTTGGCGATTTGCACGCAAGCCGAACCAACAGATCCGGACGCCCCATTGATCAGAACCCTTTCACCTGCAAGCAATTTCCCTTTGTTGATCAGGAAATCATATGCCGTTGTGGCCCCAAACGGGATGGCTGCTGCCTCCTCAAAGGTCAGTTTTTCTGGTTTGCGGATGACTTTACCGTCCGCTGGCATCGTGATGTATTCGGCGTGCGCGCCAAACCCTGCGCCGGGAAAGCCGATGACTGCATCACCGGGCTGGAAAGTGGTTACATCAGCGGCGACACTTTCAATGTACCCTGACAGTTCCGTTCCGAGAACTGGTTTGCGAGGACGATTGAAACCAAAGACAAGCCGCGCAATCAGACCCATGCCAGCAGGCACAGTAAGGCTGCGTGCCCGCCAGTCCCCTGCACTAACGGTGGTTGCGCAGATGCGGATTAACACTTCGTTGGCTTTAGGCGTTGGGGTGGGCAGTTCGACATAATTCAAAACGTCAGGGCTGCCGTATTCGGTGTAAGTATAAGCATACATATCAAGAGTTCCTTAAACTGTCTGGGGTGTGGGATTGGACTGGGTTGTATTGCCACGCAGGCCACGGATGAGCAGCCAGAGGCCGAAGCCAAGCTCTGAAAGAGTCACAATCGTGAGCAATCCGATGATGGTGATGTCCAATGCGGCGACATCGGTGAACGTCAGTTCAACAAGGCCTTGGATCAGATAACCGAATGCCCCGATAAACAGACCCCATCTAAGCAAGAGTGGCACCAGTTTGGTTCGTAGAATGATCCATCCAAGCGCCAGCAAATGTGCGCCAAAGAAAAGCTGCCAGACGTAAATGCCGAGGGCGTGCACCTCAAAAAAGATTTGCGCAAAGGCCTGACTATCAGCAGGGTTAAGACCCATCGGTTGGGTGAGTAAAACGTAAGGCATCACCCAAAGCAGCAGGTTGATCCCCGTCACGACGATCATGCCCAAACGGGAGACCATCGCGATAAGCGAAAGCCGTGGGCTGGCGGTTCGAAACATCTGATACAAAATAACCGTGATTGCGATCTCCAACAGGATGACCGCGCTATCTGCAAGTACGCCCAATCGGAACAGCCCAAGTTGATCCATGAGATTGGCAGCCGTGGTTGCGGCATCGCCCCCCACGACGATCTGCGACGGCACATAGCCGATGCTGAAACCACCACAGACGGCAATGGTGAGGTAGAGGGCCCCGGCGATGCGGGCATCTTTCAGGTTTAATGTGTTTTGAGTTTCTTTCGACATTGCATTTCCCTTCATGGGTCGAAGCGCGACTGGATGAGATGATTGATGTTGTCTGTGGTTTAGTTGGTCGGCCCGCTCATGCGAATTGACCAAATCCTGTGATTTGATATGCATATCTGCATGGATTGGCGCTCAGTAAAATTTGATTGGAACAAAGCGCGGGCATTCTTGGTCACGGCTGAGGAAGGGTCTTTGTCTGCGGCTGCCCGCGCATTGGGCATGGCGCAGCCAACGCTTGGCCGTCAGGTCGACGGGCTGGAGCAAGAGCTCGGCATCGTTTTGTTTGAACGTGTTGGTCGCGGCCTCACACTCACACCAAGTGGTTTGGAACTGTTGGAGCACGTCCGTGCTATGGGGGAAGCCGCAGGCCGTGTCTCATTGACAGCCCTTGGTCAGTCGCAAGCGTTAGAGGGGACGATCTGCATCTCGGCCAGTGAGACATATGCAGCAGTGTTGTTGCCACCGATCATCGCCAAATTGCGTAAGATGGAGCCCGGTATTCAGGTTGAGATTGTCGTCGCCAATCATGCCAGCGATCTGCGCCGCCGTGAGGCTGATATCGCGATCCGCAACTTCCGGCCTACAGAACCCGATCTGATCGCTAAAAAGATCGGCGACGCGGACGCGGTCCTTTACGCAACGCCAGACTATATCGCAAAAATCGGCAACCCGACGAAGCCCTACGATCTGCGCCACGCTGACTTCGTGAATATGGATCATGGTGGCATGATGCTCAAAGGTCTCAACACGCTTGGGCTTGGCCTGACTGAGGTGAACTTTCCGCTTCTGACCGAAAGTTATCTGGTTATGTGGGAACTTGTGCGCCAAGGGGCTGCGATTGGCATTCTGGATGCGCATATCGGCGACGCCGACCCAGTCGTCCGCCGCGTTCTGCCTGACCTCGAACCACTTGTGTTTCCGATCTGGCTCGTCTCGCACCGAGAACTCACAACCAACCGCCGCATCCGCATGGTGTACGATTTTCTGGCAGCGGAACTGCGTCGAGGCTAAGTTCAGGAAGCAGTATCGACAGGGGAAATAATGCTCGTGAGCAATCTGTCGGTCATTATCTTAGCGTCGGTCCAAGGGTAATCACGGATCGTATTAAGACAAAGTGCGATGCCGACCATTCCAGATATCAGTGTGTCGGCGCTTGCTTTGACGTTGCTGTCATCTTGAAGAACGACATGCACTAGATCCGAGAACATCCGGAAGTGTGCCAAAGTTTCTTCGTCCATGAGAAATGTGCTGACGTCCGAACGCGTTACGTCGTTAGACATAAAGACGAGCCGAAAATGGTCGGGATGATCGACCCAATAAGACACAAAGGTCTGCGCAGCCATTTGCAGGCGTTCAACCGGTCCAACGATCTGCTCTAGTTTTCCTTGGATTTCGTTGGACATGTCGGCAAGAACATCCGCCCACAGATATCGTAGAATATCCTGTTTGCCCTCAAAATGCGCATAGATTGTCATCGGGGCACATCCGACTTCCTTGGCAAGACGGCGCATCGAAACCGCATCAAAACCCTCCGCGCGATAGATCGCGAGTGCTTGTTTCGCGATCTTGGATCTGTACTCCGCAATATCGCTCTCGCTGCGGGGCG
>JAPKCP010000204.1 GCA_028822885.1 Yoonia sp.
ATTTGAGCAGACAGTCTCCGCTCTATGGCCACTTCGAAGGCTGGGACGTCAACATTTTGAGAGTTAATTATACTAGCGAAGACACCATCACCAGCGTAGGCAATAAGTGCGTCAGTTGCCGAGAATGCAGACAGAGTGCTTACTGCAAATTTCTGCAAAATACTTTTTTTCTCTGCATTCGTGACTTGCTGCTCAATGAGATCAAAGTCCTCAATTTTGATGGTAAGAATGCTTGTCGCAAAGAGGCCACCCCGTTCAATTTGCAGTAGGTAATTATCCATAGCAGTCAGAGAAATAAGCTTGCCACCGTCTTCGATCGGGCTGTCTCTTTGGACGGCCACCTGAATAGCAGAAATACGTGACTGCAGGTCTTCGAGACTGTAGGGTTTGGTTATATAGTCTGTTGCACCGACTCCGAATGCAGCTTTGACGTGTTCTCGACCTGTTTTAGCAGTCACCATCACGATTGGAACATCGCGGTAAATTTCCTGTGCGCGAATGGCACCGCACAGGGTGACGCCATCCATGTGTGGCATGTCGATATCCAGAAAAAGACACTCGAACGGCGTTTCGGATTCACCAATCACAGTTAAAGCGTCATGGGCCGTTAGGCATGCCGTAACATCAAAATGGCCAAGCGCGTTTAGCATCTCTTCCATGATGGATAGGCACAGTTCATCATCATCAACGATGAGACACCTCATATTGGGCTTTGCCTCTATTTGCTTTTCAAAAATATTTGTGGGCTTGGAAACAAAGTCCTCATCATCAAGCAGACCAAAAATTCTTTTCCCAATGCGCCGATATAGCATCTCCAGCGATAGGCTGCCCCAAAAAACGATCTGGCTGACAGCTACAAATGTTCCAACGACGGCCACAAATGTGGCATCACTTAACAGGATATAGATAGCGCCGGTTGCGCCAGCCAAACTGCCTAGGATAATGTAAGCAAAAAACATTGATTGCGTCTCCCAAACTAAAAGCGATGACTCTCTAGAAGCATGTAAACTAGCATATTGTGTCCAAATTGAGGACAGCGGCCTTTGACGTAGCGAACACCGCTCTAGCCCTGCAAGATCATCACGTCAGCAGTCTTTGTGAAAGCGATCAAATCTTCGATCAGCTCAGAAGAAACAATGGCCCTCTCTGGATGCTCTAGCACAGTACCAATGTCATTTTCGATACGTCTCGCTTCCAATCCAAAATCTGCAAAGCCCAGAATACCGGCTGAGCCCGCAATTTGGTGCAGGATGTCCCTTACGATGTCGAGATGAGCAGCGACTTCTCGTGCTTCGAGCGTACTACTTGCCTCTAAGGTGCTAAATAGGATTTTTCCGCGGCGTTCAGTCAACCGTACTAAAAATTGACTGCGAATGCGATGAAGCCCTTTAGAAATTTTTGCGGTATGTATCACGCGTTTTGACTTACTGCCCAAAAGTCGAGTCGGTGATCTTCAAAGGCTGCTCTGGCCTGCTCGGCTTGTTCATGAGCTTCGCCAAGTGCATCGAGAATGCGCCGACCTGATTTCCAGACAAAACGAACGGATCGTCCAACACTCACACGTACATCGAGAGTTTCACCATTGTTTTTGTAGAGTTCGGTTTGTGACAGACACAAATTAACCTGATCCATCAGCTTTTCTGTGACCGGAGCCCACTTGCGCTCTGTCACACATACAAAAACACCAGATCCAGAATATGTCATAAGAAACTGGTGGCCGGCTAATGTGTCAGAAATCACTTCGGCAACATCTGAAATTAGGCTGTGAAACTCGAATGGGCATAAGTCATCGTGTAACGTCCCAATATCACGGATCGCAAACGCAAAGGTTGATGAACCAAAGATTTCACCTCGTGCGAGCTGCAACGCATAGTTCTCCATTGCAGTATGCGAGATAACATTTTCGACATCAAATAATGAAATGGGTTCATTAAGCCCAATGGGCTCGTTGAATGCGAGCGGCTGCGATTGAAGTGCGACTGGCCGCGTTTTGGAACCACGTTTGGCGGTAACGGCCATTTCAATCAATGCAAGCCGTCCGCGAAGATCGTTCGCTTCAAACGGTTTTGTCACATAATCGGTGGCACCAGCAGCGAAAGCCGCATCAATGTATGCTTTGTCGGCCATTGCAGTGAGCATGATGATGGGCGTGTCGCGATACTTGCCTTGTTGTTGGATTAGCTTTGTGAGTTCGATTCCGTTCATCCCCGGCATCTGGATGTCGAGCAAGAAGAAGTCAAAAGGATCTAAAGCGCTAGCTTCCATGATGCTTAAGGCCTCCGCAGCAGAATTTGCTGTGACCAACGTCTGATTACCTATATCAGCGATAAACTCTGCCAAGAGTTCCAGAATGATTGGATCATCATCAACTGCTAAGATTCTCATGGACTAATCCTCCACCTAAATTGCGTAATAAGACCTAACTCAAAACTCATCATCAGGTCGAATGGTGGCGAATTGTTGGCAGAGCTGAGGAAATGGCGTGTCAGAGTACGATTTATTTGGTCATCAGAACCAAATATTAACACATCGCATAAGAGCAGCACCGTCCGTCTTTGGGTTCTTTTGAACATGACCCTCGCCTACGGCATTTGCCTAGAACACGGACTTATCACTTTGGGTCGCATGCAAAGCCAATCCCCCAACACTGACAACATCACTAAAACCAGCACCCTAAATACCCGTTTATCTGCGCTACTCTTGCCCCCCCTGTCCAACCGCATCGGTTGCTGAGGCGTTCAGAGGGTTTGTGAGCGCGCTGTTCGTCTGCGACTGATAGCAATTACCCGTTAAGATATTGTGCTGTTCTTTAACAACCAGCGTGGTGAAGCAACACAGCAACGCATCACAGTCATATTAACATCGCGGAGAGGCGACGAATTCAGATATGCGACGCTAAACACTAGGCAAGATTCTTCGCAGGGGTCTGGTGTTGCCACATGGTCTCGCATGATCGTTCGTTCACTGCCTTTGAATTGGTACCGATACCGCCGCCACAACAGACCTGTGCAATGCATAAGCTGCAGTGATTGTTACCAGACCAAATTGCTGAATTTTCACGAAGGCCACGCTATTCTGATATTGCTGAATTAGTCTGCACAGGCACGTTACAGAAAATATTAGCTAGCTGTTGATCACGGACCCAAGGGAACTTATCAAGGGCATAAGTAGAGCACCAGTTCGCATATGATGGGGGATAATATGTCAACAGTCACGTCAACCAAAGACCTTTTTCAAAATGAAAGCAGCTTTCTGCACCTCCATCAAAGCTGAGAAAAAACTGGCGGACCCATTAATATTAGATATAAAGTCAACTTAGTTGGGTTGGCAACATTCGGCTCCTTAACGTCTCAAGCAATTAAAGATCGCGCGAGAGGCGTAGCTATATAGAAACGAGTTGTTATGACAGACCTATCCATCATAAATGCGTTTAATAACATTAAATTACCGCTGCTGATCATTGGGCAAGACGGCGGACTTCTTCACTCCAATTTTGCAGCTGATTGTCTATTCGGCTACGGTCGCGGTGAACTAATGGGGCAACCTGTTTTTAATATTTTACCGGTTACATCAGTGGTGGAATTGAACGCCCTCATTCCGGAATCTGCATCGAGTGTCATCATTGAAGATATTACTGGGTCGCAACTGTGCGGCAGCTCGCTGCGACTCGCAGGGCAACTGACCGCGTGGACTGATGCAGAACAAGGGCTTCAGCACGCGATGGTCTTGCGTGACGTCTCGGAGGAAAAACGGGTTCATTATGCAATGAATGTAGAACTGGTACGCAACAATAATGCGATCACCAGCGCCGGTATCGGAGTCTTCGAATATGATCTCCCGACAAACACGGCCAAAGGTTCTGATATTTGGCGCGCTCTTATGGATTTGGATGAGACTGACTCATTCGACATGCGTGAATCATGGTTCCCACGATGTCATCCTAGTGACGTGCAAGCAGCGGAAGCAGCACTCAAGGGCTGCATAGACAACATCGATCAGACCTCCTGCGCATACGAGTACCGACTGCGATCCAAAGATGGGTCGTCTTGGAATTGGAGGCGTTCAGACTTGACCGTGATCAAGAGGGACGAATTTGGCAAAGCCACAAGGTTCGCAGGTGCGGCGACAGACATCTCCAAACAAAAAGAAACGAAACGTATTCTTCACCATGGCACTGAAAAATTTCGATCAATTTTTGAGAATTCGCCTATTGGTAAAGCTATTGTCAACGATGATAACGTTATTGTTCAAGCGAATCGCGCGCTTTGCAGTTTTTTAGGGTACTCTGCTGATACCATTTTTGGAACCGAGCTAAGCAAATACACATACCCCGAAGATAGACACATCACGGTACCCCAGTTGAACGATGCCCTGCCTGGTAAAATTCCAAATAATCAGGTTGAAAAGCGCTTCGTTCATGCGGACGGGACTCTTGTTTATGGACTTTTAAGTACCGGTAGAATCGGCCACTCCGATGATGAATCTAAAGAATACATATACCAAATCATCGACGTAACAGAACGTCACAAAACAGAAGAATCGAGAAAGAAGTTTGTGGCAGTTGTTAGCCATGAACTGCGGACGCCACTCACTTCTGTTCTCGGTGCGCTATCGCTCCTGTCGTCGTATTATAAGGATGCTTTCTCCAGTGAAGCGGAAAGACTGTTGTTCATCGCGCAAGTAAACGGAAAACGCTTGCACACGCTCGTGAATGACATTTTAGACTTTGAAAAGGCATCATCCCAACAAATGAAGTTCGATTTATCACGACATCAGATCGTTGGGTTGGTCGAGGATTCCGTCTTAGCAAATGTAGTATTCGCTGAGCATTTTGGTGTCAGCTTCAATGTCAAATGTGCTGATCGGTCACTTACTGCAATTGTAGATCCCAAGCGATTGGAACAAGTGATCACAAATCTGCTGACCAATGCAGCCAAGTTTGCCTTTAAGGGGAGCATGATCGAAGTAATTGTCGAAGCGGCGACAGACATGGTCTGTGTCTCGATAACCAACGATGGAGATGGCATTCCTGAAGGGTTCCGGGACACAATATTTGAGCCATTCGCCCAATCCGCAGATGCCATGACCCGTATAAGGGAGGGGACCGGCCTTGGGCTCAACATCAGTAAACAGATAATAGAGCAAACAGGTGGTACCATCGGGTACAACAGCACCGAAAACGGAAAAACAACATTCTGGTTTACCTTGCCCGCTGACGTTCATGATTGACTGCTATCACAGCTTCTTGCTACCTTAATCCAAGCAAAGTGACAATTTCTTGACGCAAAAATCCACAGCGCCGATCAATTGAATTTTACGAGTCTCGTTTCAAGTCTTTTGTTCGTCGCGCGATCTTCAGTACGTGCGATAGCCCGATCGAAGGTTTCCTTTTGTGTCCTGCCCATGCCGGGTCGGATCGGGTTCCCAATGGAGATGTCTAGCATCAGCCGGTCGCCGTTGTCGTATTCTGAACCTTTTCCATTGATCGCATTCTGAATAAGTATCTCCAGCCTGATTGAAGGCTCTAACGCAGCGCTATTCCAAATAACGACGAAGGTCCCGTTGCCCGCATAAGCCATCATGAAACTGTTTTCTATGAAGGCGCAACTGATTGCCTCCGCCGTTTCATTTAGGACGTAGGAGAACTCAGCAGATGAAGATCGTGCACAGATGGCTTTGATTTGATCAATTTTAATAGCTACAACCTGTGTGGCAGCGACTCCGAACGTAGACAGCTGGACGAGATAGTTGTTCAGCGCAGAGAACGTGATGAGTTCCTTGAAATTCTCGATATCAAGCGTATCCATCACATCAAAGAAATGGTTCCGCATGTCATCAGACTCAAGCTCGATTGGATTTAAGTCCCCTGATAC
>JAPKCP010000205.1 GCA_028822885.1 Yoonia sp.
TTGGTGGCTGCTATGTCGTCCTCACCAATCCCGACTTGGTCCTCGGTCCTATCGGGCAATAGCCTTAGTCTTCCATGATAAGCTTAGTAAGTTTCGCTGCTGTCTCGTGCATCAGGGGAACGTGGGCTTTCATATCTTCAAGGCTCATCCGTAGCGTTGGCGCATGGATAGACAAAGTTGAAACAAGACGCCCGCGCCCATCAAGAATGGGGACAGCGCAGGCAACCATACTATCCATGAATTCGGCGTCATCCGTTGAAAACCCCTGTTCTTTGATCGTCTGCAGCATCGTGGTCAACACCAAAGGGTCAGTGATCGTTTTTTCAGTCCGCGATTCAAGTGGCGCAGCGTTCAGGTATTGTTCAAGGTGACTGGGCTGAAGCGACGACAGATACATCTTACCAGATGCTGTGCAATGCAGCGGCACTGACGTCCCAATCGGGAGCTGTATACGCAGTGGCCACTTGGTCTCAACCCGGTCGAGATAAATCATTGCGTCGCGGTCCGGGGTCGCCACATTACAGGTTTCGCCGACTTCGTTTGCAAGTGCATTTAGGACCGCAAGACGCGCTGCCCGAATGCGTAAACACGACAGCACGTTGACAGACATACGCCGCAGACGGCGGCCGGGGCTGTAGGATCGGCCATCAATATCACGTTGGAGGAATCCGGCCTCTTCGAGCGTTGCAAAAAGCCGATGGACAGTCGGCTTGGGCAAACCAAGCCGACTGTTAACTTCGGTGGGCGTCACAGGAACCCCTGTTTCGGCGACCTCTTCGAGAAGCAAAAGCAACCGCATATTGGTTGGAATGCTCAATTTCTCGCTTAGATCATCCCACGCCATAGATTACCCGCCTATTTGTGGGACTAACATTAGCGCTAAGTTAGGCGTTAACGCGACAATTATCCAGACTGATATCAAGGCGATCAGGTAAGGCACGATGTAGCGCAGTAACCTAAAGTAAGGAACGCCTGTCACACCTGACGCCACATACAGATTGAGCCCGTAAGGCGGCGTAATAAAGCCGATGGACGCACCCACAAGGAAGATCACCGCAAAGTGGATCGGATCAATACCAACAGATGCTGCAATTGGCGCCAAAATCGGTGCCAAGATGATTGTCACAGGCAGTGATTCAAGGATCATACCTGCGATAAACACGATGATCATCGACGTGAACAGAACCGCATAATAGCCACCCATACCGCGGACAAAGCCTCCCACGACTTCTTGCGCACCAAGAAGCGACAAGTTCTGCTGCATCACAACCGACACACCAATCAGCGGTGCCAAGATACCAGTGATCTGCGCTGACCGTGCCACAATGGAGGGGATTTGTGGGATCGTGAAGCCTTCGACGACAACCATGTCGGCGTAGCTTTTTTCATCCACTGGTGTTTCAGCATCATTTTTCATCATCTTGTTCAATGGATAACAAATCACGCCAACAATCAGGCAGAAGCCCACAGTCACAGCAGCGGCTTCGGTCGGGGAGAACTTACCGGTGTAGATACCGTAAAGCACGAGCCCGATTGCGAAGAAGCCAAGCCATGCGCCAAGCGCAGTCTTCGTGATACGGGTCAGTGTCAGTGGGATCAAATAACCCCAGCCATTGATTGTGCAAACGATGAACGCTGCAAACATCATTGCAAAGACCATCAGCGCACCCGGTATAATACCAGCGATGAACAGATCAGAGATCGAGAGCGACATGAGGTAGCCGTAGACGATAAAGATGATCGACGGTGGAATGATGATACCAACTGTACCACCCGCCGCAGCAGTCGCCGCAGAAAACCGTTCATCATAACCACCCTTGACCATTTCAGGGTGCAACATCGACCCGATCGTCGCAGTCGTCGCAGAGTTTGAGCCCGAAATCGCCGCAAAAAGTCCGCAAGCGCCAATAGCTGCCATCGCAAGGCCACCGCGCAGCCAACCAAGGCAAGAATACGCGAAATCAGATAGACGCCGGGCAATACCTGACTGGTTGATGAGGTCACCCGTCAGAATAAACAGCGGCATCGCAAGCAACGCAAAGCCGTTCACGAACACGTTGGCAAGTTCGGCACCGATGTTATCAAGCGTTTGGCCAAGGACAAACGTTGTCCCGACGACCCAGTAAAAGATGATAAGAAAGACAGGCACGCCCAGCATAAAGAGAACGGTAACGCCTACAGAAATTAGTGTGACTACGGTTGAAACGTCCATTTCACGCATCCCCCCCAATTACGGCTTGCCTGATAATCTGCTCGCCGGATTTATAATTGCGCCAGTCATCGCGCCAGTTCTCAAACACGCGGCCTGCCATCAAGATAAAGGCCAGCGGCACAGTGATCAGGAACCACCACTTCAAAAAGTTGTCGGTCCCCCCAAGGATTTGGAAGTTAGAAGCGGATTGTGCGGTGATCCGTGACGCTGTCACGACAACAATCACACAGCAACCAAGCCAGAGGACTGCATCCATGCTGAGACACAAGATTTGACCTTTGCGGGACATCTTTGTGCGGAATTCGTTGAAAGCAAGGTGCGTGCGCAGCTTAATGTTATAAGAACACCCAAACCACGTCATCACAAGGAACAGAACCGGTGGGAACGTCGTCGACCACGGTGCCTGAACCGAAAAAACAAAGCGGCGGATCACCTCAACAAAGATGATGATCGCGATAAATAGGTAGGCGTAAACCATGATCGACCGCTCAAAGTGGCGCTCAATAAATGGCGACACAGAATAGATCCACATTACGGCCAAACCACCCAATACGGTAACGATGAACCCGATAATCCAAGCGCCCGGTGTTTTCAGCGCTTTCGCAATTTCCCACGAATCGCCAGTAAATAGCGCGGGTATTACCCCAAGCGCTTCGGCCAAGATCGACATGAACGCTTCCTCCCCTATGTAAACCCAACCTGCAGAACGCAGGCCCTCCCTGGGTGAATTGTCTGTAAAGACGGGTAGACCGGCCCCCGAAGGGACCGGTCCAAATCTTCACCTAGTCGGTGATTATCACTTCCACCAGCGACGTGGTTCAACATTCTCAGCCAGCTTATCGACAGGAATCTCACGCGCGATGTCGTAAATTTCCTGATACGTGTCGAGACCACCGGACCATCCGTTAAGACGCTCGCGCCACTGCTCCCAGAGCTGCGGCTGGAACTCAGGTGAACACATTTCTTCGGCCATCTTAATTTCAGAATCTGGCAAGGTCGCGATGCGCACATCGTTTTCCTTGAAGATCGTGCCATCAAGCTGTGGTGTGGAGAAACCAACAGTGTTGACCAGAGCAGCTTCGTTTGCTGCCTGAACGTGTGCCTGTGCCCAGTAGGACGATTCCATAACGGCGTCCTGCAGGTGCTCTTCGAGACCATTGTATACGGCAGACGACATTGAAGTGTGCTCTGTACCGCAGAAGAACTTAAGGTCAACGCACTGAGACACAACTGGGGCCATACCAGCATAAGCAACAGCAGATGCCCATGTTTCAGCACCATCGATGAGACCCTGACGCAAACCGTCAAGTGTTTCTTCCCAAGCAACAGGAACAGGGTTCAGGTTCAGCGCCTGCATGGCAATACGGCCAAGCTGTGTACCTGTAACGCGGTTCTTTGTGCCGAACAGCTGCTCAATACCAGTCACTGTTGGCTTATCAGCCCATGACAGACCCAACTGAATGCCGCGCAATTCTGCGTGTGAAAACAGGAACTTCAGGCCGTGACGCTCTTCCATTGGATTGCGGAGCAAATCCATGGAACGCGGGTGATACAAGAAGTGGTACTGTGCTGCCCGTGATGGGAACATATATGCATAATCCAAGACGTTCAGGTACGGCGCGCCGCCCGCTGAGTTCTGTGTGGATGCTGCATAGATGTCTACGATACCCTGCTGTGTTTTCTCGACACAGGATGTCTGACCGCAAATTTGGTTGTCGCCGATAAATTCAATACGGATCTCACCGTCAGTACGGGCCTCCAGATCACGTGCGAATTCAAGTGCGCCGGCGCGCTCGATGAGCAGATTGCGGGCGTTAAAGCCAGCAGCACCGAACTTTAGCGTGTGCTTAGCAGGCTTAGAGAAGCGACGCTCGTAGGTCGATTCTGCAGCAGATGCCAAGTTACCGATGGACATAGCGCCACCGAACGTACCAGCAGCCATGAGCGTGCTGCTCATTCCGTACTGACCCGCTAGCTTGAACAGATCACGACGTGAAATCTGGCTTAGCTTATTTCCAACACTCATTTTGGTTCCTCCCTTATGGTGTCTTCATTATTGAGACTTTTAGTTTCAAAAAAAGACTAGTATGCGCAGCGCGTTCTGCCTAGACTTTTTTTCAACAATCGCACAGAGAGGTCTCAATGCAAGCAGATTACATCATCGTTGGTGCCGGTTCAGCGGGTTGCGTTCTCGCGAATAGGTTGAGTGCGGACCCCACAAACAAAGTCATCTTGCTTGAAGCAGGCGGGCGCGATCTTAACCCATGGATTCACATTCCTGTTGGCTATTTTAAGACAATCCATAATCCCAAAGTAGACTGGTGTTATAAAACGGAGCCTGATGCCGGTCTGAACGGTCGGTCCCTCGAATGGCCACGCGGTAAAGTTCTGGGTGGATCATCCTCCTTAAACGGATTGCTTTATGTGCGCGGGCAGCCACAAGATTATGATCGCTGGGCGCAAATGGGGAATAAAGGCTGGTCTTGGGATGACGTCCTGCCACTATTCAAACGGTCTGAGAAAAATGAACGCGGCGCTGACGAATTCCACGGAGATCAAGGGCCGCTGTCAGTTTCGAATATGCGCATCCAGCGCCCCATCACAGATGCATGGGTGGCTGCGGCCCAATCAGCAGGCTATCCATTTAACCCAGACTACAATGGCGCCAACCAAGAAGGTGTTGGTTTCTTTCAGTTAACTGCCAAGAATGGGCGGCGTTGTTCGTCTGCTGTCGCCTATTTGAATCCAGTCAAATCTCGTCCTAACCTACACATCATTACCCACGCCCAAGTCGACCGTGTGGTCATCGAAGGCCGTCGTGCAGTAGGCGTCGAATACACTGATCGGGCTGGCAAAAAGCACTTTGTGAAAGCCAGAAAAGAAACCATCCTGTCCGGTGGCGCGATCAATTCACCACAGTTGTTGATGCTGTCTGGCGTCGGTGAAGCGGAACAACTGATAGAGAACGGGATCGAGGTCAAACAAGACCTGATCGGCGTCGGCAAAAACATGCAGGATCACTTGCAGGCCCGTCTGGTTTACAAGACGCATGAACCTACCTTGAATGACGAAGTGTCGTCACTGTTTGGGCAGGCTAAAATTGGTCTCAAATACATGATGTTCAGATCGGGACCAATGACGATGGCAGCCTCACTTGCCACCGGCTTTGTGAAATCCCGCCCTGACCTAGAGACACCCGATATTCAATTTCACGTGCAACCTCTGTCTGCTGAAAATCCGGGTAAGGGTGCTGATAAATTTTCAGCGTTTACGATGTCTGTGTGTCAGTTACGTCCCGAATCAAAGGGTGAGATTCGTCTCAAGTCTGGCGACCCAAGAGCCTACCCAGCGATCATTCCAAACTATCTGTCCACAAAAACTGACTGTGATACCGTTGTTGCGGGTGTGAATATTGCGCGAAATATCGCCAGACACGCCCCGCTGACCTCAAAAATTTCGGTCGAACATCGCCCCCATCCAGAGCTGCCATTGGATGACTACGATGCCACGCTTGATTGGGCGCGTAATAACACTGCCTCAATCTACCACCCAACCGGGACCTGTAAAATGGGTCAAGGCGAAGGCGCTGTTGTGGACGAACGGCTGCGGGTCCACGGGATTTCAGGCCTGCGTATTGCTGATTGTTCGATCATGCCTGA
>JAPKCP010000206.1 GCA_028822885.1 Yoonia sp.
TTATGACCTTCCGCGACAATGGCTATAAGTCCGTGATGACAGGGACAATGGCCCCCAAACACCACACGCCGTGGAAAGATGCGCTTGATGATAGTCTAGAGGTGTATTTGCAAAACTAAGTCTAGTTTGTGGGCCTGCTTTTCCAAAGTAGGCCCAAAGTGATTATGGCTGGGATGGTTTGGATAATCAGTGTCCGTGCCGTCACTGTGAACGCTCCGAAAACCCCGGCAGTTGCGACGAATAGCAGGAAGCAGGTGGTGATGTTCACTTGCGATCTTGAATCCTCAGCGACCAGAACAAGCCCGCGGCTAGGAACGCATTGTAGATCCCCTGATTGATGCCTGACCGCGGCGGTCTGGCGCGCACTTTAGCTGGCGGATTGTGGCACCCGCAGGAACACAAGTGTTTGCTGCAACGCGCCCTTGTCCTTCAAAGACACGGCGAACTCTGCACCGTCTAATCTGAACAGGCGCAGGTCATAAGCGTCTGGATGATTGACGCTTTGATCGGTCGCCATAACGACATTTTGTCCCAAGCAAGCAGAGAGTGCTGCGGTGACAGCTTCAAAAGCGTCGATCGCTTCCGGTGTTCGGTAATCATATGTCCAATGGCAGTGAACATTGCGGACACCTGATAGCCCAAGGGATGTGCTACAAGTCGCAGTCTGTGACGGAACCGTAGACGGCAAATCAAGCGTTGCAGCCGTGTCCGCTTGCGCAGCCAAACCAGTCAAATCATCGCAAAATTGTGCCTGTGCTGCACCAGTTATCAGGGCGCAAACACAGGCGCACCGGATCATGACCTTGGACGCTCTTTCTTGGGATCAAACGCGGCGAGGTTTTCGGCAATCTTGGCAGGAAGGCGCATTTGTTGGCCGTCCAATTTGCCAATCTCGACCTCAGTACCTACAGCGGCATGGGCCACGTCAATGCGCGCCATTGCGATGTTTTTACCCAAGATCGGGGAGCGCATCGCGGAGGTGACTTCGCCAATCTGGGCGCGACCAATGTGGATGCAATCGCCATGACCCACGTCAACATTACTGTCGATTTCCAGACCGACTAGCTTGCGCATGGGGTTTTCTTTGCGGCGGATCAGGGCATCGCGACCAACAAAGTCATCGGTCTTAGATTTGAGCGGCACAGTAAAGCCGATCCCTGCCTCAAACGGATCAGTTTGATCGCTAAAGTCATAGCCAGCAAAGATCAAACCAGCTTCGATCCGCAGCATATCAAGCGCTTCAAGTCCCATTGGTTTGATGCCGTGGTCTTGGCCTGCCTCCCAGATTGCATCAAAGATTTTGGTGCAATCTTTCGGGTGACACATAATCTCGTAACCCAGTTCACCAGTGTAGCCGGTGCGCGACACAACAAACGGCGTGCCAGATTCGTTGTGCAAGCGTGCAGGGGTAAACCGGAACCAATCGAGCTGCATGAAATTTGGGTTATGGGGCGCAGTCCAAACAAGTTTGCGCAACAGTTCACGGCTTTCTGGACCTTGAACGGCTACATTGTGCAATTGGTCGGTGGACGACCTGATGAGAACATGAAGGCCATGTTTTTCGGCCAATTCACGGAGCCATTCGCCGCCATAGTCCGACCCACCAATCCAGCGGAAGTTATCTTTCGCAAGCCGGAACACGGTGCCATCGTCGATCATGCCGCCATGCTCATAACACATCGCAGTATAGACAACGCCACCAGATGCGAGGGTTTTCATATTGCGGGTGAAGGCGTATTGGCACAGCGCCTCGGCATCGGGACCTGTGATCTCAAATTTACGCAGTGGCGACAGATCGGTGATTACGCATTTCTGGCGGCAGGCGTGGTATTCTTGAATTGGTCCTGCCGCGGCAAAACAATTCGCCAACCAGTAGCCATTATATTCGATGAAATTTTGCGTATGCTTCGCAAAGCTGTCGTGGAAACCCGTTTGCTTGGTCATCTTTGGCTCCGAATTCGGGGTCACACGGGTCGCAATCGCCCGCTGAAATGTTTCTTTGCCGCTATAGGTGCGGACGTGAATATCTGTTGGGTTCCAGCCATTGGCGGCTGAGGTGTCATCAGGACAGGCAGAGCTGACACACACAATATCAGTAAGCGCAC
This sequence comes from Yoonia sp., assembly GCA_028822885.1. Lineage (GTDB taxonomy): Bacteria > Pseudomonadota > Alphaproteobacteria > Rhodobacterales > Rhodobacteraceae > Yoonia. Next base: position 2,106 of record JAPKCP010000206.1, read on the forward strand.
GCAGCAGCACAAAGTCGCCGGGCCGCGACCAAGGCTCATCTGCGTACATCACACCATGGTCATCCAAAAATGTGTTGAAGAAAAAGTTGATAGCCATCCAGCCGTGACGTGGGGCAACACCGTAATCTTTTAAAGCACCGTTAAAGTTCGCGGAGCAATTGACGTGCCCGGGATAACCGATGTCGTTGTAATACTTTTCAGTACAGGCCATCGCAAAAGAATCGTGGCGCCCGCACGTGTCTTGGACAACTTCGACCAGTGCCAGCATTTCTTGATCGTAGTATTTAGCATGCAGTCCGGGCATCGGATAAGCGTGCCCGATCAAGGTGCGGGTCGTCGTCACGTCCAGTGCGTTTTCGATGCCCTTATCTAGCTTGCGCGCTGAGAAACATTCAAAGTCAGAGCACTGCCTGCCATCCACGTCGATGATTTGGATGTAGTCGCCCGCTTTGACAAAATACGATTCTGCAGTTTGGGTATGCACGCGAATGTCCGAAATTGGATCAGCCAACGGGTCAGGTACTGCGAAGCGCTCTATTCTTTTGAGCACAGCGCGTTTGATCATGACGGTGAGCGGGGTCGCGGTATCCTGCGCCTCAGTATCCATTGCCCCGCCAGTGGCTGAAATAATGACAGTGCCATCGCGTTTTGCTGTAAAGTTCGCCTCTGTTTTCGCTGGCGTCGTCGCCTCGAACAGGTGAAGCGCAACGGCCTTGCTTAGGTCGATGCCGCGCGCATCCAATCCCATCCGCAATCCGCGTAAAGATTGGTTGTCACTTGTCAACAACGCCTTCAGGCCACCTGCGTCGCCGTTCGCTGTGGCCCCGATAATACCAGCATCCGTGACGCCTTTGGGGCTGCAGGCAATAATTTCACAATGTTGCCCGCCTTCATCGTTGATGATCGTCAGCTGATCACCAACCTCAATTGGAATAAGGACAGCACCAAGTCCTTCAACAACATAGCGTTCATAGCCGGGTGGCAGCGAAAATACCTGCGGCTTGATAATCTTGCTTGGCTTAGGTGGGCCGGGTCGGACCATAATATAGTCGTCTAACATTTCAGATCTCATTGCGCCAGAAGTTGCATAAGCGGAATAATTGTTTAACTGAAAGAATACATACTCATAAGTTTACGGCAAACAAATTCGTGCCGTAGCTGTGGTCAATGTGCTACTTTTATGATCTTAACCCAGCCGCGTGGCTGACGTGCATAACATTTTCGCACCTTCAAATCAGATTTGCGCGTTGACTGGCGAACAGCGCACAGCGAGCGCTTGTGTGCTGAACTAACCAGCGCATTTTTTGGCAGGACAATGTTGTCAGTTCGGAGCCGAAAGAGTGGAATTCGACACAAACGCCGAATCAACCTAACCCACGATTACTATGAACTTGCCAGTTGCTGGGAGTATACAACACGCCGTCGCGCCGCAGAACATTGCGTCGTTTATGCTCACCCGTTTCATCGGGGAGACGTATCGACAGTTGGTTGCGATCCCAAGTCTTAGACTAGGTTTCACATCCGTCGTCGCTAACTTTTGGAAAGACAATACAGTCTTTTTTGTAGTCTGGGCCAGCCTCAATGAACTCTGTTGCACAAGTCAGCTGGTGCATAGGGCTCCCCTCTTGCTGGGCGGTTTCAGTCCACGGCTTTCGTGACAGAGATGCCAAGGGCGGTGCATCAGTTCAGGATCACGATGCGCTCAGAGCATTGTCGAGAGAGACTGCGCCAACAGTTGTCGCCTTCCAAGGGTGGGCAGGCGCGCGCGGCGGGATGACCGCAGCGGTAGCGTGGTCCGCGATGGTAATGTGGGAACTGTGTGTCCCCAATATTGCTGCCAGTCAGCTCCAACACCGGATGAACGACATGAATCCCCCATAGGATTTATTCAACTGAGCCTACGCTGTATCTCTTGCGCGAATACCACCTGTTTGGTGCCAACGTGGGCCACATCGCAGCTATGGTCGCGATGTCGGATCGTAGTGAGCGACCGGGCAGCCAAGGTTAGATCGCCCCCAGAAGATCGTGGCGGAACGCTTTTGCGATATTTTTGTTTTGCTCTGTGTAGGGTGAGCAATTGATCAAACGGATTGTCAGGGCGTTTATTGGGTTAGTGCAGGGGCTTTTGTAGGCTTTTCAAGGTCACAGAAGGTCAGGTCTTTAGCTGAAAATGGGAAGCTAAGCTTGATATGGCTTCGGAAAAGTTCAAAACTTTGGGCGAGAAGGCCGGGAACTGGGCCAGTGATGGACGAGGGACGCCTGCGCCAGAGACATCGCTAGGCCTAACAGTTTGAGCCTAAGGCTAGCGGTCCTTGCAAAAGGGCCGCTGGTCAATTTCGAATTTGGCTTAACGGACTTGGATAGTGCGCGCTTGCGGCTCGGAGATCTAAAGCAACCTGTCGGCCTGAGAATTCAATCGGGTCACCGCGCAGTTGCCTCAAAAGCGTCCAATGTGTCTTACCAAGTGTCTGGATGCAGCTTTACTTCCCTGAGAGGAAACTTTTTTGACTAAGAGTCTTGCTTTTGGATTCTGCATGAGTCTCAATCCCCCCAACAGAAAACACCGACAGGGATCAGACACATGGCCATCATCTGGAGACACTCCAAACTCGCACACCGCCACGCAGCCATCGGCGGAGAGCTTGAAGATTGGAATGGGATGGGAACTGCGTGGTTCTACGACCACACGCCCGAACGTGCGAAAGCCGACTATGAGGCGGTCCGCACCAAGGCGGGCTTGATGGATGTGTCTGGCCTGAAAAAATGCTACGTGGTTGGTAAAGATGCGGCCTATGTCATTGACCGCTGCACCACGCGCAATGTCGAAAAAATTGCCCCCGGTCGTGCGATTTACGCGGCGATGTTGAACACTGAGGGTAAGTTCATTGACGATTGCGTCATTTATCACCTCGCGGTGAATTCTTGGATGGTTGTGATTGGTACAGGCACAGGCATGGAATCGCTGACATCTGTTGCGGCTGGCAAAGATTGCCAAGTGCTGTTCGACGATGATCTGCACGACATATCCCTACAAGGCCCCGTTTCTGTTGATCTGTTGGCCAAAGACATCCCAGCTATCCGCGATTTGGCTTACTTTGGTATCATGCAGACGCGCTTGTATGGCCGTGACGTTATGATTAGCCGGACAGGGTACACTGGCGAGCGCGGATATGAGATTTTCTGCCGTGGTAAAGATGTCGTCCACCTGTGGGACACCATCCTAGAGGTCGGCAAAGATATGGGTGTGCGGCCTGTGCAGTTTTCGACGCTCGATATGTTGCGCATTGAAAGCTATCTGTTGTTTTACCCCGGTGATAACTCTGAGACCTTCCCGTTTGAGAATGAAATGTGTGGTGATACGCTGTGGGAGCTGGGTCTTGAATTCACCGTTTCTCCAGACAAGATTGGCTTTATTGGATCTGAAAACCACTATGCGTCGAAAGGCAAAGAGCGGTTCAAAATCTTTGGCGTTCAGCTGGCAGATAGTATGGCCCAGATGGATATGGGCGCGCGCGTCATGCAGGATGGTTCAGACGTTGGTGTGATCACTTACGGTCTATCATCGGAGCTGAATAGCTATAGCGTTGCGATTGCGCGGCTTGACCCTGCTGCTGCCAAGGCTGGGACACAACTTTCCGTCGTGCAGCTTGATGGGACAGCGCTCACTGCGACTGCCGAAGAAATGCCGTTCTACGATAAGGACAAAAAGGTCCGCACCGCAAAGGGCTGAATGATAAGGGGCGCGGGGGAGACCTCTGCGCCCT
>JAPKCP010000207.1 GCA_028822885.1 Yoonia sp.
ACACCCCGCGTGTCTTGTTGCGATGGTGGCCGGTGCTACGGCCCATTGCTGGGGCCGCGAGATTGAGACGCCCGGTCATACGGTGCGACTGATTGCGCAAACTATGTGAAGCCACTTGTAATAAGACAACAGAACGCTGTTGCTGATGCGGTTTGTTGCGCTAAAGTCAGTAGCTCAGCAGTCGCGTGCCATGCCTCGCCCAGCAATGGTTTGGCTGCAAACCATGAGAGGGCAGTTTCGGACACGACAGATGTTCATCGGCCAGCGCACCCAGACGATCAATGCACTGCGTGGCCATCTCGCCGAGCACGGCGTCATTCCGCCAAAGGGAGCTATCCATGTCAAACGCCTGGCCGACGCAGTTGCGGATGAAGCCATAGATTTGTCGGAAGGCGTCCGTGAGCTCGACCGAGTGTATCTCGAACAGATCGAAGGTCTCAATGTTCAGACGACATGATCAATAAAACATGATGATGAGACGATGGCTAAAATGTACACTTCCCCTAAGAATCCTTACTAGAGAATATGTACATATTGTTGTTGAAGACTGATAAATTGAAGAATCTTGTGTATTGCCGCTTCAAGCTTTTCTGTCGTTGCCTTTGTCGTAGATGAACCTTGCGTTATTCTCCCTACCATGAACACCTTTTTGGTAGCTATAACCTAACATCGTTAAGTCTTAATTGTTCGCAAGCTCGTTTGTATAACGTCGTAGCTCAAAGCCAAGAGCTTCCTCTACCGCTTTAGTTTCCACATCATTGTTGTCGCCATGATCTTTGAGGTATTTGATGATCCGTAAGCATGGGGATATTCCTGTGCGTTCTGGTGATCGTATAGGGCTCCATATTCAACCTGAAAATATCCATCTATTTGCTACAGATGGCACAGCTGTGCGACGTGCAACGAATAATATGGCCGCCTAAGATATCAACAAATACCGAAACTTTCTGTGCACTCAAGACGAAAAGGCTTTGACTGCCGTCATCGATGATCCACAACTTAAACGACTGGATATCACCGCTTGAGCTGCGTCGAGACCAAGATGCATTGTGTGAAACTACCTGGTCAGCGCTTGGCTGCCCGTGACTTCGACCAGCAGGTTGCAGAGATCCAAATCCGTGCCGCAATCCTAAATGGTTTCACCGCACTTGGCATACCCCGAACAGAGGCTGTAGACTAAATCCGTCTGGCGAAGGGGGAGCATGACCTAAAGCCAATTTTTGCAACAAAGCTCATATTTAAAATAACCTATCCGACAACACACTACCGTCAGTTAGAGCCAATAACAGCGACTCGCAAATGATGAGGGCGGCTGAGCCCGATACGTCGTTCGGTTGTGACCTGCGTTAGGTTCTTTTTATAAGCGATCTCTGCTAGCGGCTAGAATGCCTAGCATAGGGTCAACTAACTCAGAGCAGCATTCTTCTTGTCACTTTAGGCAAGACGGTTGAACAGGAACATCAAACGTTTGACTATTTTGAGTAAAAGGAACACCCATTTGATGAGTATCCATGACAGCCCTTTCGTGCGCAAGCTTGGAGCCTATGTTGCACTATCCGACCCCGAGCTCGCACTTTTGGAACAATTTCACCAGAATCGGCGGACCTTCGTTGATGGAGGCGATTTGGTGTATGAAGGCGAGACTAATTCGTCCGCCTACATTCTGGTCAAAGGTTGGGTGTGCTCCTACAAAATATTGTCGGACGGCAGTCGCCAGATTGTGGGTTTTCAGATACCGGGCGATCTATTGGGGTTACGAGGCGTTCTGTTCAGGACTGCTGACCATAGCATTGAACCCATTAATGAAGTCGAGGCCTCAGAGGTGAAAACTAGAGAGCTACTCGGTGCGTTTGAGGCCTGTCCGCGTCTAGCCACCGCCATTCTGTGGGCAGTATCGACCGACGAGGCAATCACTGTCGAGCGATTAGTCAGTCTGGGACGGCGGGATGCGGCCGGAAGCATAGCACATTTATTCCTGGAACTTGGAGCGCGGCTCAAGCTTGTGGGGCTTGCAACAGGAAATAGCTATCAATGCCCATTGTCGCAGTATCTTCTGGCCGATGCACTTGGTCTGAGCGCAGTTCACGTCAACCGAGTTTTGCGGCAACTGCGCGAAGAGGGTCTTATGACATTTCGCGACGGCACCGTCACCTTCGACAACTTAGATGAACTAGTTGCACTCGCGGGTTTTGATAAAGCCTACCTCGATTATGAAGGACCAATGCTGAAGTAGAGCAGAGTAGCTCGAAAATGGTGCTGAGACGGTCCCTTGCAGCATAAATAACTTAAGGTAGTCATGATGATTGTAGGCTGATTGTTCCTGTTGCGAGGGGCCGAGGGTGACGCAGATGATTATGGAACTATGGTTTTAATACTTAATTCGTATGTCGAGAAACTTGAGCGTTTCAGTGGAGGGAGGTTCTGGACAGAGCGTTGTCGGGGAAGGTTGGTTTTTGGGACTTTGGGTGTGTGACCTGAAGCGAACCGAGTTCGCTCTGATTGACCTAGTGGCTTATTTTTGCAAATAATCACCATTCCCTTGATGTGGCGGTGGATCAATGGACACAACCAAGGCCATCCCGAGTGAGTTCGTCGTATTGGTGTCGAAAATGTGGAAACTCGGGAACGAACGGCCTCTGTGCCCAGTCTATTCGATTACATCGACCGCTTTCACAGTCTGGCTTAGTGTCACTCAACCATCTGATATATAATCATTTTGTAATACAGGGCAAAGCGATAAAAGGTTAATTTGCTGTCCATAGAACTGGTAACAACTCATTCAGAGTATTTGTGAAATAGGGCGACTTTAGGCTTAAAAACCAGCGCCAGAAGTCTCTATGTTATTATTTTTATTGTAAATTTGATGGGTTTGGGAGCTACACCACTAACCTAGGTTAGCATGCACGCTCTTTTGTATAGTACCGTAGGACCTCTTTGGCGCGTAACGCTACGCGTCTTTTCTCTTATAAATTGGTTCTATAATGCAAACACCAGAAGGAACGAAACCCGCAGTTATCGGTGCAGTCATAGGCGCGACCGCCTTGGCTATATTTGGTTTTAATTGGGGGGGCTGGGTGACCGAAAGCTCTGCTTCAAAAATATCAGACGACAACTCACAGGCTGCAGTTGCTTCGGCCCTTACGCCGTATTGTGTTCGAAAGTCAGAAAATGATCCACAGTCCAATGTTTTGATGATGGAACTTGATGAAGCCAGTTCTTACGAGCGACGCCGCCTTGTTGAGGACGCCGGCTGGGCAACACCACTTGGCACCCAAAGCTCGAATAGAGATCTTGCAGAAGCTTGTCAGGTGGCGCTTTCTCAAGACACATAATTATCAAAACTTGTTGAACGTAATGATCGAGCGCGATCGAGACCGCGCTGGCCGTCATGGTTGATAAGGCTAAACATTTCGATGCGTCCGTTTTCTGGTGCGCGCCCATTGAGGCGCAGCTGTCCGCATCGTAACTTTCGAGAAGGAGGCATTTGATGTCTGACGAAACAACCAATCATGGTATTCCCGCGCCGGAAGGCACTGCGGTTATCATTGAGACTGAGTATGAGATTGGTCAGGATAACCTTGACGGATCGGTTGGTCCGTTTGGGTTTGATATCCACAACCCGGTTTTTGCTATTTCGGGTGCTGCAATTGTGGCATTCGTATTTTTCACGCTGGCGCTGCCTGAACAGGCCGATACGATCTTTAAGGGTATGTTCAACTTCGCGACGAAGAACTTTGATTGGTTCTTGATCGGGGCAGCTGACATCGTATTGATATTTGCGTTGTTCTTAATTATCTCGCCGTTCGGCAGCATCCGTCTTGGTGGTTCTAAAGCGGTGCCAGACTACACATATGTTGGCTGGTTCTCGATGCTTTTTGCCGCGGGTATGGGCATTGGACTGATGTTCTACGGTGTGTCTGAACCATTGTCCCACTTTTCCTCATCCATCGGCGGTGCCGTAACGGAGGGCGATTTGCGTTCAGATTGGGCACCGTTGGCTGGTGCACTGGGTGATCAAGATGGGGCGCTTCGACTTGGGATGGCTGCGACTATTTTTCACTGGGGTCTACACCCTTGGGCGATCTACGCGATCGTGGGACTGGCGCTGGCGCTGTTCACCTACAACAAAGGTTTGCCGTTGACGATACGCTCTGCGTTCTATCCAATCTTTGGCGACCGGATTTGGGGTTGGCCAGGCCACATCATCGATATTTTGGCCGTCTTCTCCACACTTTTCGGTCTAGCAACTTCACTAGGTTTTGGCGCGACGCAGGCCAGTGCAGGGTTGAATGAGTTGTTTGGTGTACCAATGGGCAGCACGACTGAGGTCATCCTGATTTCAGCCATCACCGCTGTCGCGCTGATTTCGGTGCTGCGTGGACTTGATGGTGGGGTTAAAATACTTTCGGAGATCAACATGGGGTTGGCCGGTTTACTGGCCCTCTTTACCCTGCTCGTGGGACCTACGGTATTTTTGCTCGCGTTTTTCTGGGATAGTCTAAAAGCGTATGTCGAATTCCTTCCCGCACTTGCCAATCCTTTTGGCCGCGAGGATCTAAACTTTAGCCAAGGCTGGACTGCGTTCTATTGGGCGTGGTGGATCAGTTGGTCGCCTTTCGTGGGTATGTTTATTGCTCGCGTTAGCCGAGGCCGTTCAGTGCGTGAATTTATCATCTGTGTTCTGTTAATTCCTTCGATTGTTTGCGTGGCATGGATGTCGATCTTCGGCGGTACGGCAATTCATCAGGTGATTACTGACAACTTTACGGGTGCGCAGGATGCGGAGTTGCCCCGCCAGTTGTTCCAAATGCTAGGTGAATTACCTCTCGCGTCGGTCACATCATTTATTGGCATCGTTCTGGTGATCGTTTTCTTTGTGACGTCATCGGACTCTGGTTCGCTCGTGATTGATACGATCACGGCGGGCGGTAAAGTCGATGCTCCGGCAACTCAGCGAGTGTTCTGGTGCATTTTTGAAGGTGCGGTGGCGATCGCGCTGCTGCTGGGCGGGGGGCTGGCGGCTTTGCAGTCGATGGTGATCTCGACCGGGTTGCTGTTCACCGTGATCCTTCTGGTGATGTGCTATTGCATTTTCCGTGGCTTGCAGAGTGAGCGGGCTGAAGGCAAGTAAACTTTTTGTCTTTGAAACATCAAGACGGGCGCCTTTTTCGGGCGCCCGTTTGGTTTGGTGATACTGGGCTTTGTTGCACAAATCAGCTGAAAGGATTCATATTGTGAATCCAGAGTGATAGCTTGCGATCATGAGCAGCTGGATACCTAACGCATACAAGACTGAGAACTGGTCGTGCTATAACCGAGCGCTGAAGCCGCGCGGGTCTTTATCAATTTGGTTTATGGCGAGATGACGTGGAATGCGTTGCCTTCTGATAAAAGGGGACGACAACAAACCTATACCGATGCGGCCATACAAGCCTGCCTCACGATCAAAGTTCTGTTCGGTTTGCCTATTAGGCAAACCACTGGGTTTGTGGAAAGCCTGTTAAAACTCATCGGGCTGAATTGGTCGGTGCCTGACTTCAGTGCCTTGTGTCGGCCACTGCCCGGCAGTCGAAACACAGTTTCGATGAGAGGGACAAAAGAGGTTGCCAGTCGTCATTCCCTATCGCGGCTCATCGGGACCGCTGCACCTTTTGATCCCCTCTCATGGTTTGCAAGCAAACCACTCTCCCGTTGCCGGTCAAAGGGCGGATCAAAACGCCGCCTCTGACGCAAAATACGTATCGGTATCGATACAAAAACACTTGAAATTCACGCAATAGAGGCGACGAGCAGTCGCATTGGCCCCTCTTGGCAGATTGTTTTGCAATCGCCTGCCGGGCAACGGATGCG
>JAPKCP010000208.1 GCA_028822885.1 Yoonia sp.
GAGGCGTTCGCGCGTGGTGTCTGGCTAATGATATGGCCACTCGCAATGACGTAGAGTCGGGTTGCGCGCAGGCGCAGCGCCTCAATGGGGTCGCCAGCATCAAGAATGACCAACGAAGCCTTCGCCCCGACATGTAGGCCATAATCGGTTAGCCCCATTGTTGTGGCGTTGTTCACCGTGACCATATCAAAACAAGTTCGCATATCTTTGGGACTGGTCATCTGTGCCACATGCAGCCCCATGAAGGCCACATCAAGCATATCGGCGGTCCCCAACGAGTACCACGGATCAAGAACGCAGTCCTGCCCCCAACCAACGTTAATGCCCATAGCCAGCATTTCCTTCACCCGCGTCAGCCCACGTCGCTTGGGGTAAGTGTCATGGCGTCCCTGAAGGACGATATTGATCAGCGGATTGGGGATGACGTTGATGTCGGCTTCAGCGATAAGTGGTAGCAGCTTGGACACGTAATAATTATCCATCGAATGCATCGACGTCAAATGCGATCCTGCAACGCGGCCCTGCAAACCAAGGCGCTGGGTTTCATACGCGAGGGTTTCGATGTGGCGTGAATGGGGGTCGTCACTTTCGTCGCAATGCATATCTACTGGTAATCCACGCGCGGCGGCAATTTCGCAAAGCTCGCGCACTGAGGCCGCACCATCTGCCATTGTGCGCTCAAAGTGGGGGATGCCGCCCACAACATCGACGCCCATATCCAAAGCGCGGATCGTGTTTTCACGCGCGGTGGGGTCGCGGTAAAATCCATCCTGCGGGAATGCCACGAGCTGTAAATCAATGTAATCTTTGACTTGGTCTTGCACCTGCAGCATCGCCTCGACGCCCAACAATCGATCGTCACATGTGTCGACATGGCTCCGGATCGCCAACACCCCCATACTTGCGGCCCAATCGCAATATTTCAGTGCACGCTCCACAACATCGTCCTGCGTCATGACCTGTTTGAGTTCACCCCAAAGTCCAATCCCTTCGAGCAACGTTCCAGAGGCGTTGATGCGTGGCAAACCGTAAGACAGTGTTGCATCCATATGAAAATGTGGGTCCACAAAGGGCGGGCTGACAAGATCGCCAGATGCGTCGACAGTCTGACCTGATGCCGCATCCGTCAAATCGCCAATCGCTTCAATCTTGGCACCCTTAATACCAATATCCGCCACCTGCCCATCCGGCAGCGTGCCACCTTTGACGATCAGATCAAACATCAGCGTTCTCCTTTGTTGAATGGCACCATGAGGGCCGCAGGCACTTCGGCACGGCGCGACATCACGACAAGCGCCACGATGGACAAAATATAGGGCATCATCAGAAATATCTGATACGGAACAAGTGCGCCCAAACTCGTTTGCTGCACCCGGATTTGAAGCGCATCAAACGCCGCGAACAATATGGCACCCAATAGGGCTTTTCCCGGCCGCCAAGACCCGAACACGACAAGTGCGATACAGATCCAGCCGCGCCCATTGACCATTTCGAAAAAGAAGCTGTCAAAGGCAGACATAGTCAAAAACGCACCGCCCATCGCCATAAAGCCACTGCCAACAATGACAGCCCCCATACGGATAGCTGTGACCGATAGGCCCTGTGCCGCCACCGCCGCGGGGTTTTCGCCAGCGGCGCGCACCGCAAGCCCCAGCGGCGTGCGGTACAGCACAACCGCCACCACAGCGACCAATACAAAGGCCAAATACGTAAACGGTGTTTGCGAAAACAGTGCAGGTCCGATCAATGGAATGTCCGACAGGATCGGGATTTCGAACGGTTGGAAGGCATCAATCTTTGGCGGACTTGTGACCTCAGGCAAAGCAAGGCGGTAGGCATAATAAGTCGATGACGTCGCAAGAAGTGTCACACCTAAACCGACAACGTGCTGGGATAATCCGAATGGCACTGTCAGGATACTGTGCAGCAACCCAAACAACATCCCCACAAGCATCGCAACACCAACGCCAACCCACAATCCCGTGCCTGAATAAACTGCCATCCAGCCCGCAAAGGCCCCTGCGACCATGATGCCTTCGATTCCAAGGTTAAGGACACCTGCCCTTTCACAGATTAGCTCCCCCAATGTGGCAAAGATTAGCGGGCTGGCAATCCGGATGGCGGCGGCCCAAAAACTGGCCGTAAACAGGATATCAATGATGTCCATAGCGCTAATCCCTCACCACGCGAAAGCGCGTCAGCATAATAGCGAGAACCATCAACAAAAGTGCTGTCGCAAGCATGATGTCCGCAAGATAGGTCGGCACGCCCGCGGCGCGGCTCATGCTGTCAGCGCCCACAAAAATACCTGCAACAAACAAGGCCGCGACAATCACACCAAGCGGGTGCAGCAAGGCCAGCATTGCGACAATGATCCCCGTGTAGCCAAAGCCGGGCGACAGATCGAGGGTCAGACTGGCTTTTACCCCCGCCACCTCGGAAAATCCTGCAAGCGCTGCCAGACCTCCAGACAAAAGCGCAGTTTTCACTAAGACGATGTTCACAGGAATGCCCGCAAACGCAGCGGCCTGTTTGTTCAGACCGACAGCGCGCATCTCATAGCCAAGCGTGCTGCGCGTCTGGATAATCCAAATGACAAAAGCTGAAAGAATTGCGAGCGCAAACCCCCAATGCAAACGTAGCCCCTCAATCAGCCGTGGCAATCGCGCCTCTTCGATCAAACGCGCCGACTTGGGCCAGCCCATGCCCATCGGATCTTTCAACGGACCCTCAAGCAGCATCGAGATGAACAGCAGGAATATAAAGTTGAAAAGCAAAGTCGTCACAACCTCGTCCACGCCAAATCGAGTTTTGAGCAGGGCAGGTATTAATAAGACAATCGCGCCCGCGAGAATTGAAAACACAATGAGTGTGGGCAGAAGCGCGATGCTGGGCCACGGCAGGACGCCGGTACCAAGCATGACTGTCAGCAACGCACCTGCGTAAAGCTGCGCCTCTGCGCCAATGTTCCAAAACTTGGCGCGAAACGCGACAGCGGCGGCAAGGCCGGTAAAAATCAAAGGGGTGGCGCGGTTTAATGTCTCAAGCAGGGCAAATTGTGACCCAAACGCGCCGTTCAAAATCAGCCCGAAAACAGAAAACGGGTTCGCCCCCGCAAGCATCCCCAGAAGCGATGCAATAACCACAGTCGCGCCAAGTGCAATCGCAGGCGGCATCAGGCTGCGCGCCAGTGACGGGTTTTTGATGGGTTCAAGACGCATGGGCCACCACGTCGTCAAATCCTTGACCTGCCATCCAAATGCCAAGCTGCGCAGGCGTCATCTCACCGCGCCCAAATGCAGGTGACAACCGCCCATCCGCGATCACGTAGATGACATCTGACAGGGCCATAACCTCGTCTAGGTCTTCTGAAATCAAAAGCACGGCAGCACCCCGATCACGCGCCGCAAGCAGCTGACTGTGAACATAATTGACAGCCCCAATATCAAGGCCGCGCACAGGTTGATTGGCCAGAATGATCTGCGGGTTGGCTTCAAGCACACGACCCAAGATCAATTTTTGCATGTTGCCCCCTGACAGCAACCGGATCGGCGTGTCTGCACCCGGGCAACGCACATCGTATTTGTCGATGATACCTTGCGCAAAGGCGCGGGATTTGCGCCAGTTGAGCCACCCACCAGTGCTGAACGCCGCAGTCTTGTAGCGTTCGAGGATTGCATTTTCTGTCAGATCAAAATCTGCGATGGTCCCAGTTTTGTGTCTATCTTCGGGTATCCGCGCGATCCCACTTTGCACAGCTACCCGCGGGCTCCATTTTTGTATGCGGCTACCATTAAGGGCAACATGTCCATCAATCGGGCTGCGCAAACCGCCCACAACATCTGCCATGGCCGCCTGACCATTGCCAGAGACACCAGCAAGGCCAATGATCTGGCCCGCCCGCAGTGCCAATGACACCGATTTCAAACCAGGTGCACTAGCGATATTCGGGGTGGTAACGTTGTTAAGCTCCAGAAGTGGCAGGCCGGGTTTGGCTGGTGCGACTTTCGGCGCAGTCGCCTCAACCCCCATCATCATCGCGGCGAGCGCGTGTTTGTCAGTGTCTTCGGTCCGCGCACCACCGGTCATTTTACCATGCCGGAGCACAACAACGCGGTCAGCAATTGCCATCACTTCGTGTAACTTGTGCGAAATAAAGATGATCGAAAGACCCTCAGCAATTGCCAGTCTAAGCGTGGCGAAAAGATCATCAGTTTCTTGCGGCGTCAACACGGCGGTCGGTTCATCCAAGATCAAGATGCGAACGTTGCGGTAGAGCGCTTTGAGGATTTCGACACGCTGCCGCTCCCCAACGGTCAGGCTGCCAACACGGGCATCGGGCGACACGACGAGATGGAATTTCTCAGATAAATTATTGATTTTAACACGTGCGGCGCCGCGATCTAAACGGTGGCTGAACAAAGGTCGTACGCCAAGTGTAATGTTTTCTTGCACCGTCAAATTGTCAGCTAACGTAAAGTGTTGATGCACCATGCCAACACCTGCATCCAATGCTGCGCGCGAATTTCCGGGCGGCAAAGTTTCCCCAAACACCGCGACGCTTCCACTGTCGGCCGTATATTGACCAAACAGAATGTTCATAAGCGTCGTTTTTCCCGCACCGTTTTCCCCCAGTAGCGCGACAACCTCGCCTTTGCTCACCGAAAAGCTGACCGCATCGTTTGCAGTCAGTTCTCCGAAGCGTTTTGTGATGGCGTTGAGGCTTAAGGCCTCAATCGGCTCGTGGATCATGCTCAGTTAGGACGACGTCGGTTCGGTGTCATTGACGGTCACAGTGAAGGCCCCCGACATGATTTCTGCCTGACGCGTCGCGACCAATTCCATTGCAGCAGCAGGAACCTTTCCTTCAAATGTTCCAAGCGAGGCAAGTTCGGTTCCCCCTTGATTCATAAACGAATAAACACCGTAATCGGCGGCGGCAAAGGTGCCAGCCTGTACTGCGGCGATGGCCGTATCCAGCGTTGGTTCAAAATTCCAGATTGCAGACGCGACAACCGTTTCGGGATAATCGGATTGCGTATCGATCACATTACCGATCGCCAGAACGCCCTTTTCTTGCGCTGCATCAGAAACTCCAAAGCGCTCGGCATAAAGCACATCAGCGCCATTTTCGATCATCGCAAACGCAGTCTCTTTGGCTTTGGGTGGATCAAACCAACTACCAATAAAGCTGACTTGAAACGCAATATCGGGGTTCATTTCAAGCGCGCCCGCCATAAAGGCGTGCATCAGGCGATTAACTTCGGGGATTGGAAAACCGCCAACCATACCGATATTATTAGTCGTTGTCATCGATCCTGCTATGATTCCAGACAGATACGATGCGTCTTGAATATAGTTATCAAACACAGCGAAATTCGGCAGCGCGGCATCCTCTTTGAAACTGGACCCCATCAGGAATGCAACGTCAGGGTAATCAGCTGCGACCTCGCGCGCCTCTTGTTCAGCACCAAAGACTTCGCCAATAATCAATGTGTTACCGGCTTCGGCATATTCACGCATGACACGGGCGTAGTCGGTATTGCTCACGTTTTCCGAGAATGAATAATCGATATCACCGCGTTCTTGTGCAGTCATTGCAGCTTTATGGATCCGGCTGACCCATTGCTGTTCAACAGGCACAGTATATATGCCCGCCATTTTTATCGGCTCCGCTGCTGCTGCGCGGCCAGCCCCAAGCATCATCAATGATGTTGCGGCTGTTGTCGCCATAAAGTGGCGGCGATTGAAGAACATTTTGTCAGACATTGTAAATCTCCTTGCTTTCAAATCCATTAACTTCATTTTCGATCAAATGATCAAGAAATGAATCTGAGG
>JAPKCP010000017.1 GCA_028822885.1 Yoonia sp.
ATTAAGTGAGCGCCAAATCAGCAACCTTCGTAAAACGCATGGGAAAGCAATGCGCATGTTCGGATATGTCTAAGATTGCTTGCGAAGCCGCAGGTAAAGATACAGCGGCAATCCACAGCTGACACCAATGCAGAACGTCGCTGGGATAGCGATCAACCGGAGCCATGCACGCGTTTGCGCGACTTCGACCAAAATCCAAATCGTCAGCGTCACAGCCGCAATCGTCAAATCCCAGACAAGGCCCGAACTCGCGGCGTTGCTATGCCATGCATCAACCATCGCCATGATGTCCCAGCCCTCAGCCTGAAACCATTGGATGAAATAATACATCGGGTGGATCGTCCCCCAAACCGCAAGGGCCAGCCAAATCAATCGCATCACTTTATCCTCTTTAACGACGTTGTGTGTTCTGGCTTAGACCAACCGAAAACGTCCCGTTTGATAGGCCCACATTCGTCCCAGTTGAGACACCACCAGACCCCACAGACAGGCTTGTGCTGGCAGACGGTTGCAACGGCGCACCGTTCGCCCCGCACGCCGCCAGTCCACCAGCGATAATCATCAACATTACAATCTTCATCCCAACGCGTCTTTCCATGCAGCGACCTGCGTCCGCACGTTTGCAGGCGCCGTGCCACCAAAACTTGTCCGTGACGCAACAGAGTTTTTCACTCCGAGCACATCAAACACCGCTTGCGTGATATCCTGATGCACCGATTGCATATCAGCCAATGACAATTCCGGGAGGTCGCAAGATTTCGCCTCTGCCATTGCAACCAGCGATCCAGTGACGTGGTGAGCATCCCGGAACGGAAGGCCAAGTTCGCGCACGAGCCAATCCGCCAAATCGGTAGCCGTTGAGAAACCAGTCGCAGCGGCAGCCTCCAACGACGGCACATTGGCTTCCATGTCACCGACCATCCCAGCCATTGCGGCCAGCGCAAGCAGCAGGTTGTCAGCCGCGTCAAAGACCTGTTCTTTGTCTTCTTGCATGTCCTTGGAATAGGTCAGCGGCAGACCCTTCATCACCGTCATCAGCGCAACATTAGCCCCAAAAATACGACCAATCTTCGCGCGGATCAGTTCAGCAGCATCAGGATTGCGCTTTTGTGGCATAATAGATGATCCGGTGGACCACTTGTCGGACATCTTCACGAATCGGAACTGGGCAGAAGACCAAATCACGAGTTCCTCAGCCAGACGGCTCAAATGCATCGCACAAATTGATCCAGCGGCGAGGAATTCCAACGCAAAGTCACGATCAGCAACCGCATCCAGTGAATTAGCCATCGGGCGGTCAAACCCGAGCGCCGCTGCCGTCATGTCCCGATCAATCGGGAAAGATGTACCTGCCAAGGCAGCAGCCCCCAAAGGCGACGTGTTCATCCGCTTACGGGCATCAGCAAAGCGCGACCGATCACGTGCGAACATCTCAACGTAAGCCATCATATGATGACCCCAAGTGACGGGTTGGGCGACTTGAAGGTGCGTAAAGCCGGGCATGACCCAATCGGCCCCAGCGTCTGCCTGACCCAGCAAAGATTTCATCAACGCCTCAAGCGCTGTATCAACCGCGTCGCACTGTTCACGCACCCAAAGACGGAAATCGACGGCAACTTGGTCATTGCGGGACCGGGCCGTATGCAAACGCCCTGCTGGTTCCCCGATCAAATCCTTCAAACGTGCCTCCACATTCATGTGGATATCTTCCAAAGCCGTCGAAAAAGGGAAATCTCCCGTTTCAATCTCTGACAACACCGTGAGCAGGCCTTCCCGGATCGCTTCTGCATCGCTATCCGTAATGATACCTGTTGCGGCTAACATTGCTGCGTGGGCGCGCGACCCTGCGATGTCTTGGCTTGCCAATCGTTGATCGAACCCGATGGAGGCATTGATCGCTTCCATAATGGCGTCCGGTCCAGCGGCAAAACGGCCACCCCACATCGTATTCGCGGATTTGGTCATGAGAAAGGAAGCCCCGTGCTGAAATTGAAATCTGCCTTGCTTTATACGGCCCTTGGCCTGCTTGCAAATACCGCTCTCGCGGATGTCAGCACATTTGAAGCGTTACGCGAAGGGGATATGCGCAAGCTCAACTTCCACTCTGACCCTCGCCCCGCGTCGAACCAGCCTTTCACCGGCGAAGACGGTAACGAAATGACCCTTGCAGCGTATGAAGGCCAAATCACTGTTGTGAATTTTTGGGCAACGTGGTGCGCGCCCTGCCGCGCAGAGATGCCGCATCTGTCGGACCTGCAAACGCAACTTGGCAGTGATGATCTATCGGTTGTGACAATCGCCACAGGGCGTAATCCGCGCCCAGCGATGGAAAGGTTCTTTGACGAAATATCCGTCGACAACCTCCCACTTCATGCCGACCCGCGATCTACATTGGCCCGTAACATGGGCGTTCTTGGGCTCCCAATCACTGTTATTCTGGATCGAGACGGCCAAGAAATTGCGCGCCTGCAAGGCGACGCGGACTGGAGCAGCGAAAGCGCAATCGCGATCCTCACCGCTATTCGTGACGTGGAATAGCACTGAAAGGGATCGCCTAAACCCACTCAAAGTATATCAAATACTGTGTAAAGTATGAGCGGCAAGCTTGGCATGATCAACATCGTGATGGCATATTTCCAGCTAACGAAGGTCCAGAACAAAAAGCCTTAAGCCCGACCAGACGTTTCTGACAACAAAAGTGGATCAACGCCCATCCCCTTTAGGGCAGCGGTCCATTTATGCTCATTTGCACGACCAAAAACGATGTCGTCATCTGCATCACCAATGAGCCAACCATTTTGGGCGATTTCCCCTTCAAGCTGGCCGGGGCCCCACCCTGCATAGCCTAGCGCCATCATGGCATGCGACGGGCCACCACCCTGCGCAATTTCCTCAATGACATCCATTGTTGCGGTCATTGAAATATGGTCATCAACCTCAAGCGTGCCACCTTCTGACTTATAATCAGTCGTGTGCAGGATAAATCCGCGTGACCGTTCGACGGGACCACCAACATGCACGCGAATTTTACGAAGCGACTGCCCCGTCTCGATGCCTAGCTGCTCAAGCAGGTTAAAAAACCGAATATCCGGCGATGGTTTATTCACAATCAGACCCATTGTGCCCTCTTTGGAATGGGCGCAAACATAAACCACGCTTCGTGCAAAACGATTATCACCCATAACAGGCATTGCAATCAACAACTTACCAGTAAAATTTGTACTTTCCATATTCATACTCCAAGTGTCGCAAGCCAAACGCCTTCGCGCAAGTCACACATCTGTAGACCTCGCCATAACGTGAGTTCAATTCCACAGGTTCCTGCTTATGTAGGGATAATGAACAAACTTACTTCGATTCTCAAAACGACTTGCCTCTTTGTCGCAAGCTTGGCCAGCCCTGCAGTGGCAGGACCATTTGATGGGTTAGCAAAAATTGATGTGATTTCTGGGTGGCAAACCGCATCAGGCACGCACATGGCGGGGCTTCGTGTGACTTTGCGCCCTGGCTGGAAAACATATTGGCGCGCACCCGGCGACGCAGGTATTCCACCCCAGTTTTCTTGGAACGGATCACAAAATATCGCGACCGCACAATACCACTGGCCAACGCCAGATGTTTTTGATCAAGGCGGCATGCAATCCATCGGATATCACGATTCTCTTATTTTGCCGATTGAGCTGACCCGGGCTGATCCATCTGCGCCGATCCAGATGTCAGGCGAAATCATCATCGGTGTTTGCGAAGATATCTGCGTACCCGTTACATTGCCTTTCGCAGCTGAGCTGCCAAATGATGGCCGCCGCGATGGGGCCATCACCGCCTCACTCTTGAACCAACCAATTTCGGCTATCGAAGGCGGAGTGCAATCTGTGACTTGCGCGATTTCCCCCGCGCAAGACGGTTTGCTTGTGACTGCTACGCTTACCATGCCAAATGCTGGCGGCCCTGAGACAGTCGTGATCGAGGCAGGCAATCCAGAAGTCTGGGTGTCACAGGCGGATGTCGTCAGGTCAGGACCCACCTTGCAGGCCACTGTTGATATGATCCACGCCACAAACGGTAGTTTTGCTTTAGACCGGTCAGCCGTGCGTATCACCGTGCTTGGCAGCAAATACGCCGTTGACGTGCGGGGCTGCACGCGCGGTTAGGCCCGCCGCCAGCGCCTCGCCAACCCAACCGCAGCCATGATGTAAATTACGATCAACATTATGGCTAAGCCACCCGCGAACAGACCAAAAGCCACACCAACGCCGCTTGCCAATGCAGGCAGTATTGCTACGGCTTGCGGCAACGCGTCGCCAGTAACAATGACCGGCCCTAGCGTGACACTGAACAGACCAATCGCCAAAACTACGCCAAGGCTAGCAGGCCAAGTTGCCCCAATTTTACGCACCCGCAACGCGCGTTTGGCAGCCCTGATTTGCTTACCGACATCATCTTGGATCGCCATCAACGACGGGATCACAAACATCACCAGCACCATCCCAAAGCCAAGCCCGAAGACAAGCGTCACAACCGTTGGCTTCAGGAATTCCGCCTGATTTGATCCCTCATAAAGCAACGGGGCAAGACCCAGAACAGTCGTCAAAGTTGTCAGTAAGACAGGCCGAAGTCGATCAGCCGCGCCGTCAATAATCGCGGGGATCACACCTCGATCCTCAGCGTATTCATCAATTGTTGTTACCAGAACGATGCTGTCGTTGATCACAATCCCAACCATCCCAAGCATACCAACGACGGTGAACAAGCTCATCGGGATATCCCACGCGTTGTGCCCATAAATGGTGCCAATCAAGGCAAATGGAATCACGGACATCACCACAACCGGGCGCGACCAGCTTGAGAAAATCCAAGCAAGAACCAAATATATCCCAACAAGAACTAGGATCAGCCCATTTCGCGCATCACTGACAAAGGCACGTTCCTGCTCACTTTGACCTGCGAGCGCTGTTTCAATGCCAAAACGGCTTTCGATATCAGGCAAAATATCCTCAGTCATGATACGTTGAACTTCAGTCGCACGATCCGCGTCTTCATCATCCAAATCACCAAGAACCGAGATTAGCAGGATGCCATTCTCGCGCCGCACAGTCGAAAAACCAGTCCGGCTATCCACTGAAACCACATCAGCAAGCGGGACATAAATACCAGCTGGTGTTCTGATTTGCGTGCGATCTAGAAAATCAGCAGAGAGTTCACCAGAGGGTAATTCCACCCTAATCGTCGCAGACCGCGGCCCATCAGGATAAGTGGCGGCTTCGATCCCGCCCAGCTTTTCACGCAGAACACGCCCAAGACCGTCGATGTTCAAACCGAGCGCTTGACCTTGCGGGGTCAGCTCCAACACCAGTTCTTCTTTGTCATAGGCAAGGGTATCCTCGAGCCCAGAAATCTCTGGGAATTGCAGCAATTCTGTTTTCAACGCCTCGGCTGCGGCCTTTAGCGTCTCAGCGGTTGCACCAAACATTTGCACATCAAGGCTATCACCGCCCGGCCCACTGCCCCATGATCGAAAGCTCACAGTTTCAGCCATCGGGTGTTGGCGCACGCTGTCCTGAAGATCCGCGACAAAGGCGTAACTGGAGTAGGGCCGGCTATCTGCGTCAATCAGTTCAATCGTGATCGCGCCCAATTGATCGGGGCTTTTGCTGTCAGCACCGGATAAGGCCCGGCCAGAATTGCCGCCCACTTCAGCGACGACATACTTGAGCGGGCTGAGACCATGTTCTTCTTTATATTGCTCGCCCAGTGCTTCTGTTGCGCGCTGCATTTCACGCATCATCGCAAAGGTATCTTCGCGGGTCGCACCGGGTAGCATCGCAAAATTGCCCGTCACCTGACCTTGTTCCGGTGCCGAGAAGAACCGCCATTGCACATCGCCTTTGATAACCAAAGCGACTTGACTGGCGAGCAACACAATCGCACCCGCAAACACGGGATATCGCGCCCAAATGACACCAGCCATAAAGGGGCGGAACAGCGTCGCCTTCATCCAGTCAAAGCCTTTGTTCACGATCCGCGACGGGATATCGTACCAATGCTCTTTCGATGTGGTCGCAATTGCGTGGGACAGATGGTTCGGCAGGATCAGGAAACATTCAACCAGTGACGCGGCAAGAACAACGACGACGGTAAACGGAATGTCAGCGATCAAATCGCCAAAACGCCCGCCGATGATCACAAGACCAAAGAACGCGATGATTGTCGTGATCGTAGACGAAAAGACGGGGCTAAACATACGACGCGCTGCATTCTCAGCCGCCTCAACGGGGTGTTCACGCAAATGTCGCGCCCTGAAATCGGCGTGTTCACCGACCACAATCGCATCGTCTACCACGATGCCAAGCGTGATAATCAGCGCAAAGAGTGAGATCATGTTGATCGTCAACCCGGAGATATACATCAGCGCAATCGCAGCCAGCATCGCCACAGGAATACCGGCAGCCACCCAGAACGCGGTCCGTGCGTTAAGGAACAAGAAGAGCAGACCAACCACCAAAGCCAGCCCCATCAACCCGTTCTCAAGCAGAATGTTCAGGCGTGCTTCGATCAATTCAGCCCGCGCGGAAATCAGGTCGACTTGTACGCCTTCGGGCAGCGATGCTTTGAGTTCATCCGCGACCGCTTGCACAGTTTCCTGCATTCCAATTGCATCACCCAAAGCATTGCGTTGGACTTCGATCTGCACAGCGGCATTATCACCAACAAAATATGCGCGTTCCCGGTCCGTGCCTTCAACACGCACCGTTGCCACATCGCCAATCGTCAGATTTGACCCATCTGGATTCGCCCGCAACACAATGGATGAGATTTCCTCGGCCGTGCGTTTCGCAACACCTGTTCGCACGCGCGCGGAGTTGGAAACATCACCAGCAGGGTCCGCTGCCGCCTCTTCGCGGATACGCGCAGCAATGTCAGACAAGCCAATATCGTATTCTATCAGGGACAGGGATGGAACTTCGACAATCGTGGATGGCGCGGCGACCCCGCGCACGGACACCTTGGTCACACCTTCTGCAAACAACCGCACGACCATTTCATCCGCAAACCGGCCCAATTGATCAACAGACACCGGGCCTGTGATCATCACATTCGTCACGCGGTCGCGCCAGCCACCACGCCGGATCAACGGGTCATCCGCGTCACTGGGTAGGTTGCTGGTGCTGTCCACGGCAAGCTGCACATCTTCAGCAGCACGGTCGATATCATAGCCCGGCTCAAACTCTAACCTGATGCGCGCGCGACCCTCTTGGGATGTGGAGACCGACGATGCGACACCTTCAACCCCCAGCAAGATCGGTTCAAGCACCTGCACGATGGCTGCATCGACGTCTTCCGCACCAGCACCCGACCAAGCGACATTGACCGACAGATCGTCGACAACAACGTCAGGAAAAAACTGCGCACGCATGTTAGGGAAGGCGATTAAGCCAGAGGCTAGCATCAACACCAGCAACAGGTTCGCCGCTGTTTTGTGCCGCGTGAAGTAGGACAGGATACCACCCGCCCCTTTCGTCAATAATGCACCGCCCGTTGCCATGACTTAGCCTCCCATCCGGCCTTCGATTCGGTTCACGGTTTCAGCTGGTACCTCTTCGGCGTCCAGTTGCGATAAGATGCGCGCCTTCGCTTGGTCCGGCATGCGCGATGTCTCAACGAACGCAACGATCTTGGCTTTGCGATCCGCATCAAGCGTGATCATTTCAGGCTCAGGGGTTGGTTCGTCCAACTGTCCCGGACGGATCGGATCAACCTTGATCCCGGCACCCAGCAAAGGCGAGCGTTCCGCGACAATCGTTTGCCCTGCAAGACCACGCACGGTGATGATCACGTCGTCACCCTGACGGCGCAAAAGATCGACCTGCTCAGACGTCAGCCGGTCCTCTTCGCCCACAATAAGGACGGTACCATCCGCCCCCACGGCAGTCGCAGGCACGCGGGCGACACGGTTCAGTACCGGTTCTTCAATGCGAACAGTCACAAAGTCACCGGGGCGAAAACCGCCCGTTGCATCAAGTTTAGCGAATAACAAGCGACCCGTCTGACCTTCACCAACAGCCGCACTTTCACGGGTGATCTTGCCGGTCGCAATGAGATCAACGCCGGACACATCCAACCCAACAGAGATTGGCGCATTGAGCAAATCACCCTCTTCATTCAAAAGCCGGGCATATTGCGACGTTGAGACCCGGAACGACACCACTAACGCATCGGGATCAATCAACCGCGCGATCCGTTCGTTTGGTGTAATGCGACCACCGGGGATCACGCTAACTTCCGACAACGCCCCATCAAAGTCAGCCACGACACGGGTATTTGACAGCGTGCGCTCTGCCTCGCTCACATTAATTCTGGTGCGGGCAAGGCGTGTCGTCGCCTGATCAATGCGGGCTTGGCCCTGTGCGACAGACTGACGACGCGCCAAAACAGCCGCATCAGAAGACGACGCTGCAAGCTCTGCGGTTTCCACAGCCGCAGCCGTGCCAACACCCCGTGTTTGTAAACCACGCGCACGGGCAAATGCAGCAGCGCGCAACGTCGCCTGCGACTGCGCGGCAATTAACTCATCGCGATCAAGCACGAGACCACGTTCGGCATCCCGCAATTCGGCCTCTGCGTCCTGCAAATCAGCACCAACACGATCCAACGCGGACTGCGCTTCAAAGGGATCAATCTGGGCAATGACCTGACCTGCCTTTACCATCGCACCTTCAATCAGGTTGACGTCTGCTTCCATCACAGTGCCGCCGACAGGGCTCCGCAGATCAAGGCTGCGCTGGCTGTCCAACTCTCCAAACACGGTCATAATCGGAGAAATTGTCTGCGGCTCCAAAATCAACACATTCACTGCAAAGACGCGTTCACGTTGCGGAAAACTGCGTGGTTCTTGTGCCATGCGTTCGGTGACGGCACCACGCACCAGATTGCCCGCCAACGCCATTAGCGCCAGCGTAACTGACAGCAGAAAGATTCCAACAAGGCTTCGTCGCAAAAATCGCATGACTTTAGTCTCCTGAAATCATTACGCGCCAAACAGAAAAATGGATCACTTCACTTAGTGTATACGCTGCCCTGCGTTACTTCCGTCGTTGATGTTCATCAAGACGCGGCATGATCTCAACAAAGTTACACGGCATATGCCGATAATCGAGCTGTTTGACCAAAATTTCATCCCAAGCATCTTTGCAAGCCCCCGGACTGCCCGGCAAAGCAAAAAGGTAGGTGCCATTTGCAACACCACCCGTAGCCCGGCTTTGGATCGCAGAGGTTCCAATCTTTTGCATCGATACGATAGTGAAAACCGTCCCAAATGCGTCGATCTCTTTTTCATAGACATCGCGGTGCGCCTCAACCGTGATGTCACGCCCCGTCAGGCCAGTGCCACCCGTAGAGATCACAACATCAATGGCATCATTCGCGCACCAAACCCGTAGTTGATCCGCAATTTGGTCCCGCTCGTCAGGCAGGATCATCCGGTCCGCAATCAAGTGCCCAGCGGCTTCGATTCGCGCGACAAGGATGTTCCCTGATTTATCATCAGCCGCTGTTCGCGTGTCGCTCACAGTGAGAACGGCGATACGAGTCGGTAAAAAAGCACGATCAGTCATGTTTTGAGTGTCCTGAGTTTTGCTTGAATTTCCAGCAGATCTGCCCAAGCTTCACGCTTTGCAATTGGCGTTTTTAGGAGGGTCACAGGATGCGCCATCGGCATCGTAGGGCGACCAAGAACATCCACCCACTTACCCCGAAGACGGCTGATCCCGCCTTTGCCCAGCAGCATCTGACAAGCCGTGTTGCCCATCAAAACAAGCACATCCGGATTGGCTAGGACAATGTGACGCTCAAGAAATGGACGCATCATCGCAATATCATTAGCACTCGGCAGGCCGTCACCCGGCACACGCCACGGCATCGCGGTGGTCAAATAAACAGCATCTTTAGGGTCATCGGCATCATGGCGTAGCGAGATTGCAGACGTCATTTTGTTCAGCAAATCACCCTGCACGCCTGCAAATGGCAGCCCTGCCACGTCTTCTTCACGCGACGGAGCCTCACCTACAATCATTACACGCGCGCTTGGCTGGCCCGCCGCAAAAACCATTTTGCGCGCACCCTTCTTCAGCTGGCAATGTTCAAATCCAACAATCGCAGCCTGCAATGCTACCAGATCAGAGGCGCCAGCCGCCGCCGCCGCCGCAAGCGCAACTGGATCTAATCTTTGCGCAACAATTGGTGCCGGACGGTTGGCCACACCAGCTTGGCCCGCCACCACTTCAGGTTTTGGTATAACTTTGGGCGCAGGTGCTTCCAGCTTATAGCGGTCAATGGGCGTTTCATTGATCGCTTCGTCCACACCCAGCTCTACCTGCCATTCCAGCAGCGCACGGTCGGCCCAATATGTATCCACAGAATCCATAAAACAGTCATACCCGCCAAAACGGGCCTGCGGTAGGTACGAATGATCGCACCCCGTTGCTTGATCCCGATGCGCTTCATATAACGACGCAAACCACGCCAAAGGAGCTGCCCATGTCGTTTCGCGCCCAACATCTTTTGGGGATTGAGCCGCTCCACCCGACGGAAATCACCACACTTCTCGATTTGGCAGATAAATACGCCAACAATCCGCAGTCCGCCCGGCACCGCGACGTGCTCGCTGGCATGACCCAAATCAACATGTTCTTTGAGAACTCAACTCGGACACAAGCCAGTTTTGAGCTGGCAGGCAAACGTCTTGGTGCGGACGTGATGAACATGGCGATGCAGGCATCTTCGCTGAAAAAGGGCGAAACACTGATTGATACCGCCCTGACGCTGAATGCTATGCACCCTGATTTGCTAGTCGTGCGGCACCCCCATTCGGGTGCTGTTGATCTGTTGGCCCAAAAAGTAAACGGCGCTGTGCTGAATGCTGGCGACGGTCGGCACGAACACCCAACGCAAGCCCTGCTTGATGCCCTCACGATCAGGCGGGCAAAAGGACGTATTCACCGTCTGTCTGTCGCGATTTGTGGCGATGTTGCGCATTCGCGCGTGGCCCGGTCCAATATTATGCTACTCGGGAAAATGGAAAACCGTATCCGACTAATCGCGCCACCAACCCTGATGCCTGCAGGCGTGTCAGAATTTGGCTGTGAGGTGTTCCACAACATGGAAGAAGGCCTCAAGGACGTGGACGTCGTCATGATGCTGCGCCTCCAAAAAGAACGCATGGACGGCGGTTTTATTCCGTCTGAACGCGAATATTACCACCGCTATGGTCTTGATGCCGCCAAGCTCGCACATGCCAAACCCGACGCTATCGTCATGCACCCCGGCCCAATGAACCGTGGTGTCGAAATTGATGGAACAATCGCTGACGACATCAACCGATCCGTGATCCAAACGCAGGTTGAAATGGGTGTGGCCGTGCGCATGGCGGCAATGGATTTACTTGCGCGGAACCTACGGGCGCGACGTGGTGCCGCAATCGAAGGTGTGATGGTTTGATCCAGGAGATGGCAATCACAGCCGGGCTAAAACAGCTGCAAGGACTTACGACATGACCGACACGATTACGGCAGACGACCATGGTAAAGTGCGCATCTTTCAGCTTGATCCAAAGCTGGAAATGGAGATCGGCGACTCTGGCAATTATGACTGGCTTGAACGTGCGCTGGGTGCGAAAATCGTAAACAAAGAGGACGTTCAAATCGTGGCTGAGATGGCATTAAAGGATCTTGGCCTCGCGCAATTTCTAATGATCGGGCACGGTATTGCAGAGGCTGACATCAAGCCACAAATGGACACGTTGAATGCGCTGAAGGGCAGTGTTGCGATTGTGCGATCAGGGGCATTCGGGGGTGTTGCATTTACACTTCGCCCTGAAAGTGAAGCCAAATTGATAGCGACCTTTACCGAAGAAGGGGCCGCGCCCGCACCGCTTGTTCCGCTCACATCAGAGGGCAGCGCCGGTATTCTCGCCCCCGACCCACCCGCCAAAAAGCCAAAGTCTGATGCCCGAGTTGGCGGCATGGTCGCGACTGTGGCATTGCTGCTCATGGGTCTGTTGGTGTGGCTTATGATTTGGATTGCAAGCTGATGGTTGATTTCCCTCCACTCACTGACGGTGAAACGATCCTTTGGGAAGGCCAGCCCGATACTAAGCTGCGTTTTGGTATGGAAACACTGGCGACGGGTATTTTTGCAGGGGCGATGATGCTCGCCTGCCTTGGCCTTGCTACCGTCATTGATCGGTCAGACCCCGGTAAGTTTTGGCTGTTCTTTGCGCCGGGCGTTTGCATCAGCGCTGCGATCGTTCTGGCGTATCCGATGATCGACAGTATGAAGCGGCGCAAGACCAGCTATCGTCTCACAAATAAACGTGCGCTCATTTTGGGCCCAACAGGCGGCACCGAAACCGACGGCTACCCAATTCCGCGAATGGATGATCTTATCTATCGCAATGGCACGCCTCCAACGATTTATTTTAGCGACCACCCAATCCCGGGTAAAACACGCCAAACGCGCGATGTCGGGTTTGAGCGGATCGCGGATGCAAAAAAGGTGTTCATCATGATGCGTGACCTTTCGAAAAAGCTTCACGGATGACACCTATTGACTCACCAAAGGCACCACCGGAGGGATGGGCTGGTCTTTTGCGGGAAGGCGAAGACATCCTGTGGCAAGGACGACCAGAGCCCGGCTTTGGTCTGAAACCAGCACATATTTTCAGCACGTTATTCGGATTAGCCTTCAGCGGTTTCGCCCTTGTCTGGATGCTTGGGGCGTCACAATCAGGCGGCTATTTCTGGATGTTTGGCCTGATTCATTTCACGGCAGGGATTGGCGTCATGATCGGGCCAATTGTAGGACCCGCCTACATGCGCCGTAAAACGTGGTATACGCTGACAAACCAACGCGCCTTTATCGCGGACATCTCTGCCTTTGGGCAAAAGCGGCTCAACTTCTATCCAATCACAAACGATACCCCGATTGAAATCATCTCGGGCAATTTCACAACGATCAACTTTGCCTCACGGACGCGGCGCGGTAAAAACCGGACGTATACTGTGCCCGTTGGGTTTGAGCGACTGCGCGACGGGGCAACCGTCAACCAGCTGATCAATGACATGCAGAAAGACACGACATGACAAAGACGCTCTTTACCAACGCCCGCTTGATTGACCCAGTGGCCCTCACCGATGCGCCCGGTGCGATTTTGGTTGAGGACGGGGTCATCACCCGTGTGTTTGAAGACACCCACCCAGACATCACCGGGCCAGAGATCGTGGATTGTAAGGGCAAGTGTCTGGCGCCGGGGATTGTTGATATTGGTGTGAAAGTGTCTGAACCGGGTGAGCGTCACAAAGAGAGCTTTCGCTCTGCCGGACGTGCCGCAGCGGCCGGGGGTGTGACAACAATTGTGACCCGCCCTGATACATTGCCCGCCATAGACATGCCTGAAACGCTCGAATTTGTTGCACGCCGCGCAGCGCTTGATGCACCAGTCCGCGTATTGCCGATGGCTGCCCTCACCAAGGGCCGCGAAGGGCGCGAAATGACTGAAATCGGGTTATTGCAGGACGCGGGCGCTGTGGCTTTTACTGATTGCGACCGCGTTGTCACGAACACAAAGGCGTTTTCGCGCGCATTAACCTATGCCAAATCACTCGACGCCCTTGTGATTGCCCACGTCCAAGATCCCGGCCTGTCTGACGGTGCAGCGGTGACATCTGGCAAGTTTGCCTCACTGCGCGGACTGCCCGGTGTGTCGCCAATGGCGGAACGCATGGCGCTTGATCGCGACATTAGCCTAGTTGAGATGACTGGCGCGCGCTATCATGCCGACCAGATTACAACCGCGCGGGCCTTACCCGCCTTGGAACGCGCAAAGCGCAACGGTTTAGCTGTGACTGCCGGGATCGGTATCCACCATTTGACGCTGAATGAACTTGATGTCGCAAACTATAGGACATTCTTTAAACTCAAGCCGCCGTTGCGATCCGAAGAAGACCGTATAGCTGTCGTGCAAGCTGTCGCCGACGGGTTAATAGACATCATCTGCTCTATGCACACGCCACAGGACGAAGAAAGCAAACGCCTGCCCTACGAAGAAGCCGCCAGCGGCGCCGTTGGACTTGAGACGCTTTTGCCCGCTGCCCTACGCCTTTATCATGAGGGCCATATTGATATGCCGCGGCTGTTTCGTGCCTTGTCCTTGAACCCATCCCATTTGCTCGGTTTGAAAACGGGTCGGTTGCAACCCGATGCCCCGGCCGATCTAATCCTGTTTGATCCTGATGCGCCATTTATCTTGAACAGGGACACACTCAAATCAAAATCAAAGAATACCCCCTTTGATGGCGCGCGAATGCAGGGCAAAGTCCTTGGAACATGGGTCGCGGGAAGACGCGTGGCGGGGGAATAAGATATGCCAGAACTAACAACCGGACTTGGTGGGCTACTGCTTTGGGCAGCCATTGGATATCTGTTGGGCTCTGTCCCCTACGGAATTATTGTCGCAAGGGCGTTAAACCTCGGGAACTTGCGCGACATTGGGTCTGGCAACATCGGCGCGACGAACGTGCTCCGCACTGGTAATAAAAAAGCAGCAGCCCTAACGCTGCTTTTTGATGCGGGCAAAGGGGTTGTCGCTGTTTTGCTCGCACGCGCATTGGCAGGTGAAGACGCAGCGCAAGTCGCCGCCTTGGCCGCATTCCTTGGACATTGCTTTCCGGTTTGGTTGGGCTTCAAAGGGGGCAAAGGCGTCGCAACACACCTCGGTATGATGTGGGCGTTGGCGTGGCCAATCGGATTGGCCTGCTGTCTGACGTGGCTTATCGTGGCAGCAGTCTTTCGGTATTCATCCCTTGCAGCATTACTGGCCGCTGGATTTGCACCGGCCTTTGCGGTCTTCATGGGCTATGGGGATTTTATAGTGCTTTTCCTTGTTCTGGCTGTGCTTGTATACATCCGTCACGCAGAAAACATCGCGCGTCTGCGGGCAGGCACCGAAACGAAGATCGGCTCAAAGAAGCCCGAATGAGATTTTGCGCCTGATCCACCATGCAGCAACGCCAACCCCGCCAAAAATTGGTAGCGCGCCTAGATCGACGCCAGCCAAGTAGAACAGCACAAACGTAAAAGCGATCAAGATAGGCAGGTGGGTCAAGGGGCGTAGCGCGTCAGCAAGGCTATGAATCCGCAATATCCATGCTGCCAGAAAAATCGGCGGACCTCCAATCAACACGCCAGCCCAAGCGCCCATAATAAATGCACTGCCAGTCTGCGGATGCAAAACTGTTATGCCCGTAACAGGCAAAGCCATAAGAATGATCATAACCCAGCGCGAGTTCAGTAAAAACGACATGGATAGCCCTCCACATTAGTCTTCAAGCAAACAATTGTGGCTGAAGTGGGGTAAAGTTAACTTCGGCTTAAGCAGAATCATCCATACATGACATTAGACAAACGTTGACCATGCGCTGCGCCGAACGCGCAGTAATGCATCCAATACCGCCTAAAGTGGCGGATGAATGGGTCTGGTAAAACCAGATTGGATCGCAAGTGATCAACGTTTGTCTTTAGTTTTGGTTTTAGTAGGAAAATCCGCTGTAAACCTTCTTTAGATCACCGTTCCAGTCACCGTTGTAGTGATCCATCAATTCATCAGCCGGGGTTTTACCCGTCTCAATTGTTTCATGCAGCGCATTTAGAAAATGCGTTTCATCCGCGACCATGCCACCAGCACCCGGTTTCGCCCGTGCCTTTAGACCAGCGTGTGAAATCGCCACAACTTCACGGGCTACATCATGCATATTGATACCATCCACCTTAGCCTGCAATCCGTCGACCGATGCAGCCACGCGCAACGCTTCGCGCTGTTCGGCAGTCCAGTCTTTGCACAAGTCCCATGCAGCATCGAGCGCTGTCTGATCATACATCATACCAACCCAGAAGGCTGGCAATGCACACAGACGCCGCCAAGGGCCACCATCTGCGCCGCGCATCTCAATGAATTGTTTGATCCGGGCCTCTGGGAAAACGGTTGTTAGGTGATCTGCCCAATCTGATAGCAATGGCTTTTCGCCCGGCAACGCAGGCAATTCACCCTTCAGGAAATCGCGGAACGACATGCCCAGCGCGTCGATGTATTTCCCGTCACGGTAGACAAAATACATCGGCACATCGAGAACCCAATCGACCCAGCGTTCAAACCCCATCCCATCCTCAAACACCCAAGGCAGCATGCCCGTCCGGCTATCATCCAAGTCGCGCCAAATACGGGCGCGCCACGATTTATGGCCATTCGGTTTACCTTCAAAGAACGGGGAGTTCGCGAAAAGTGCCGTCGCCACAGGCTGCAAAGCCAAAGCAACGCGCAATTTCTGCACCATGTCCGCCTCTGAACCGAAGTCGAGGTTTACTTGAACAGTGCAAGTCCGGCGCATCATCTGGGTGCCGTGGGTGCCTACTTTTTCCATATAGGCGTTCATCAGTTTGTACCGGCCCTTAGGCATCAACGGCATCTGCTCGTGCGACCATTCGGGGGCAGCGCCAAGGCCGATGAACTTCACTCCAATTTCATCAGCAACAGACTTCACCTCTTCGAGGTGAACATTCACTTCGTCACAAGTCTGATGGATCGTCTCAAGCGGCGCACCCGACAGTTCCAGCTGGCCACCCGGTTCAAGCGACACGTTTGCACCGTCTTTGGTCAGGCCAATGATGTTGCCAGCTTCTTCAACCGGCGCCCAATTATACCGGCTTTGCAAGCCCGTCAGCACAGCTTTGATCGACCGATCACCTTCATAAGGGAGCGGTAGCAACGAATCTTGGCAGTAGCCAAATTTCTCGTGCTCGGTGCCGATGCGCCAATTTTCTTTGGGCTTACAACCATCTGATAACATTTCTGCCAGTTGAGAATGATCTTCGATTAGGCCGCCACCGGTTTGGGGAATGGACATTTTCTGAACTTTCTCAACTTAGAATTATCTGAACCTATCTGGTGAACCCAGTTGTGCCCTATTGCAAGAGATGAACTGGACGCGACCAGATCACAACACGATGTTCAGGCGGGTCAGACAACACACCAAGCATCTTTTCTGTTTGAATTCCGGGAAGCGACGAGAACGCATCAAACAAGGCCTCGGCCCCAGTTGCCGTTGTTGGAATTGCGATATCCCTCGCCTCTGGCCCAGTCAAAATCCAGTAGGGTGCCGGGTGCCCAGTCGGATCAAAACTAAGCCGCGACAGATCATTAATATCCATTACACCGCCATCCAAAGGCCCAAAATATGCCAGCCGTCGTTCTGTAATTTGCACGATACCCGGTCCATCACTGCCTTGGCGAAACCGCCCGCGCTGAACGCCGGCAACCAATAACATCGCACCCAGTGCGGCAATTGCGAAGCCAAGCCACTGTACAAACCCAAGCCCAGTGATTGCCCACCAAATCCCCAGCCCTAAAACGGCCAAAGCCCCCCAAACATCACGAAATCGCCAAATCAGCGCCTTTGCTTCGGGTCTAAAAAAATCAGCCATGTGCCACCTGTGGATCTTCGTAAATTGCGATGGCAAAACTGCCAGTGCGTTCAAAGCCAAGCGCGATATAAGTCCATACCGCCGCTTCATTTGCAGCGGACAAAACCGCCGTCGTCACACCATTAATTGAGGATTCGGACAGGTGCATCGCAAGGGCCACGCGTGCAAATCCCCGTGATCGCAACTCGGGCGGCGTGTAAACTCCGCCAATTTGCACGATTTCAGGTAGTTGCGCGTTAAATCCAGTCATGGAAACGGGAACGCCATCGCGAAACAGAACCCGGTGCGAATCTGTGTCGATGTATGCCCTGATTTCGCGGCCCGCACGCTCACGAGCCATATCAGGCGGCGCGTCTAGTGTTTCAACTTGATAGCTTGCCCGCCAATCGATGAGCAGATCAAGCGGTGCTGCCGTCAAAGGATGCAGCGTAAAGCCAGTGATATCCGGCATCAGCATGTCAGCAATATTGAGGGCGAACGATGGCTCTGTCACATCAAGGTCTGCTTTGCGGGTCAGACCCGTGGCTTGACGCAACGCGGCCACTTGTTGCCCTTCCCCGATGAAGCCTTTGATCTGGCGGCCCTTTGTCACACGCGAAACTGCCGCCCAATCACCATTTGGACAGCACGGGAACACGATTCCTGCGGCACTTATCGCCAAAACGTCCGTTATTTTGTCCCCATCCCTGGCCACCCAAGCGCTCATCGCGCGCGGATGCCCGTCGCCCAAGCCATAGAAGTTCAGGTTTGTGAGCGGGAACATCAACATCGGAGCGTGGGCAAACATAAAGTCGGCCAAGGCCTCCCGGCCTGCGTCGTCCACCCGGATCACTGCCAATCGCCCATCGCGTTTTGCCAAAGCGTTAAAGCCGCCACAGCCGCAGTTTCAGCACGTAATATTCGCGGTCCAAGGCTAATTGTTTGTGAATATGGCAATTGACGCAGCATCTCGCGCTCTTCTGGGGAAAACCCACCTTCTGGACCAATCAAGATCGCGGAACCGTGCAAAGGTTGGGCACCAGTGAACCCCGACGCCTCACCGATCATTGCCTCGTCGCAAAAATACAGCGTCCGGTTTGGGTTCCAATCAGCCAGCGCCTGCTTCAGCTTCATGGGCGCTACGACCTCAGGTACAAAGGTTCCGCCACATTGTTCGGTCGCCTCAACCGCTTGGGCTTGCAGTTTTTCCAGCCGGACCCGGTCTCCATTATTTGTGTAGACTGTTTGGACCGGCATGATCCGCGCAGCCCCCAGCTCTGTTGCCTTTTCGACAATAAACGACATGCGTTCCTTGCGGATCGGCGCGAACAATAACCAAAGGTCAGGTGGCATTTGCAGAGGCTTGGTTTGCATCTGACAGGCCAACACGCCACCGCGCTTACCAGCCTGTTCCACCTGCGCGTCCCATTCACCGTCACGCCCGTTAATTAGTGACAAAACTGTGCCTTCAGCCATCCGCATGACGCCAAACAGATAATGCGCCTGCTCCCGCGATAGCGGAACCAATTGCTCTTCCCCCAGTGGGTGATCTACATAAAGACGAACTTTGGATGCCATGGGCGGACCATATGACCGGGATAGACAAGACGCCAGAGGGCGACGCGCAAAATGGAGTCGTTGCGGATAGCGCAGGCAATTGGGTCGATATTTGGGCGCCAAAAGCCACGCAGGGCTATTTGCGGCTTAGTCGTGCAGACCGCCCGATTGGGACATGGTTACTTTACCTGCCATGTCTTTGGGCTGTCGCTTTGGCGTGTTTAGCCACTGGGTTTGTGAGTATCTTCACGCTTTGGATCGCCATTGGCTGCGGCATCGGTGCCTTCCTGATGCGCGGCGCAGGCTGTACTTGGAATGACATCACTGATCGTGACATCGACGCCAAAGTCGCCCGCACGCGGTCACGCCCGATTCCATCTGGCCAAATCAGCGTCCGCGCGGCCCTTGTATGGATGATCGCCCAATCGCTTGTGTCGCTGATCATCCTCCTGACGTTCCCTGCTACCGCCATTTGGCTTGGGTTTCTGTCAATCATCCCAGTCGCGATTTACCCGTTCGCGAAACGTTTCACGTGGTGGCCGCAAGTCTTTCTGGGCCTTGCGTTCAATTGGGGGGCTTTGCTTGCTTGGGCGGCACAAACTGGCAGCCTCGCTTGGCCGGCCGTTGTACTTTACGTGGCTGGTATCGCGTGGACCTTATTCTATGACACGATCTACGCCCACCAAGACACTGAGGACGACGCTTTGATTGGCGTCAAATCCACGGCGCGCTTGTTTGGCGATCAATCGAAGACGTGGTTGCGTTATTTCTTTGTCGCAACAATCTTGACGCTGGGCCTTGCCACCGCGATGGCGGCTATCGACAGGTCGTTCCTGTCGCTTGTCGTTGCACTTTGCGGTCCTTGGGCAATGGGCTGGCATTTAATGTGGCAATTGGGCCGTTTCAAGCCGGATGACAACGACCGATTGC
>JAPKCP010000209.1 GCA_028822885.1 Yoonia sp.
AACTGAAGGGGCATTCATTGTTGAAAGCGTTATGTCCCATCCCCGAGCGGGACGCGCCTCGGGGCGTTTGTTGGTCTGCGGCTGACAATAGCTTTGACGGTTTGTCCAAGCGACCATCTCTGACCGCTTACTTTGGTTCGACATTGGACCCCAGTCCGCCGCAATTCCGCGCCAGCGGCTATCACGCACAGCAATCGCATTGTCGCGGGCCACGGTCACGTTCATGATACGGGCGGCACATGACAGGTTGTCTTCTGGATCTTTCAGCGCCTCGCCGGTCCGTGCATAACACCCATAGCGCCGGGCTGTATCTGGAAAAATTTGCAGCAACCCGAACCAAAGGTCGCCACCACCCACAGCGCGCGGATTATAAGTGCTTTCGTGCTTGGCTAAGGCCGACATCATTCCAACCCAAAAAGCGCGCCGTTTCTCTGGCCCGTTCTCCGTATACGCCGGACACCACTGATCAACATCACGCGGCACAAGTGATTCGAGGCCATCACCGTGCCCCGCAATTGCGGTCATAGCAGCACGTGTCCACAGATCTGACCCGTCTTTGTGGTCCCATCGTGTGTTTGGAAGATAAGCAGATCGGGCCAAGGGTCGTACCGAAGGCGCATGGGTTTCGACTATGGCCGGATACCGGATCATGTAATCTGGGCGTTCGCGCACACGAAATCCGGCAAGCAAAACTGTCGCGGCCTCAGCCTTTGAGGTGGCCACGTCGTCACGGGAAACGGGCCTAACGCCTGTGTCAGCCACCGCAGCGGTTCCCACACAGAGCGCCAGAATTCCCCCCAGAATTATCTTTGCATATTTCATTACACAAATTTTGCCCTGCCCACGGGCCTTAACGCAAGCACAAATCACAGAGCACACAGATGCTTGCCCGCTCTTGTCCCTGCCTGCCCCCTGTCTTAGAACGCAACGTGACCCTGACGGAGAGACCCCATGTTGGACCTGACCTACGAGACCCCTGCCCCCAAAGTGATCGCTGGTGCGAAGTACGATTGGGAGCTTGTCATCGGCCTAGAGGTCCACGCACAGGTGGCAACGCGGGCCAAGTTGTTTTCAGGCGCATCGACCTTGTTCGGCGCAGAGCCAAACAGCAATGTCGCGTTTGTGGACGCAGGCATGCCCGGCATGTTGCCCGTGATTAACGAAGAATGCATCGCGCAAGCCGTGCGGACGGGGTTGGGCTTGAACGCTGAGATCAATCTGTTCTCTGCATTCGATCGCAAGAACTACTTTTATCCTGACTTGCCGCAAGGCTACCAAATCTCCCAACTTTACCACCCCATCGTGGGCGAAGGTGAAGTGTTGGTTGAGCTTGGCAATGGCATTGCCCGCAACGTCCGCATTGAACGTATCCACCTTGAACAGGACGCTGGGAAATCCGTGCACGACATGGATCCAAACATGTCGTTCGTGGACCTAAACCGGACCGGCGTCGCGCTGATGGAAATCGTGTCGCGCCCCGATATCCGCGGGCCAGAAGAAGCCGCCGCGTTTGTCGCCAAACTACGCCAAATTTTGCGCTACCTTGGGACGTGTGATGGCAACATGCAGAACGGCAGCATGCGCGCCGACGTGAATGTGTCAATTTGCCGCCCCGGCCAGTATGAAAAATATTGGGAAACGCAGGATTTTGCCCATCTCGGCACCCGCTGCGAGATCAAAAACATGAACTCAATGCGGTTTATCCAAGCTGCCATTGATGTCGAGGCACGTCGCCAAATTGCGTTGTTGGAAGACGGCAAAGAGGTCACCCAAGAAACCCGCCTTTACGACCCAGACAAGAACGAAACACGCTCCATGCGGTCCAAAGAAGAAGCGCACGACTACCGCTACTTCCCCGACCCAGACTTGCTTCCACTAGAGATTGAACAGTCTTGGGTGGATGAGCTTGCTGCTGGATTGCCCGAACTGCCAGACGCCAAAAAATCCCGTTTTATTGCGGAATTTGGGTTGTCCGACTATGACGCATCCGTGCTGACAGCAGACGTCGATAATGCGGCGTTCTTTGAAGGTGTGGCTGATGGCCAAGACGGAAAACTTGCCGCAAACTGGGTGATCAACGAACTGTTTGGCCGTCTCAAGAAAGACGACAAAGACGTGACCGACAGCCCAATTTCTGCTGTGCGTTTGGGCCAGATCGTTGGCCTGATCACATCCGACAAAATCTCGGGCAAGATCGCGAAGGACGTGTTTGAGATCGCCTATACGACTGACCGTGACCCTATCGAAATCGTCGCGACTGAAGGCATGGAGCAGGTCACTGACACAGGTGCAATTGAGTCCGCCGTGGACGAGATTATCGCCGCCAACCCTGCACAGGTTGAAAAAGCGAAGGTGAACCCAAAGCTAATCGGATTCTTCGTGGGTCAGGTGATGAAAGCCACAGGTGGCAAGGCCAACCCGGCGGCGGTCAACAAACTGGTGGCAGCGAAGCTAGGGTTATAAGATTGTAAGCCATTCGAATCGTAATAAATGAGGGCAATACTGACCTTAATAGGTAGGAAGCCTCTATTTGATAGCTTAACGGTAATTGGCCTCGTGAGACTGCCCCTGCATGCGACACAGTTGACGCAGGGTCACCAGAATTGACTACGTGTGGTGCCGTTGGATGCACCGTATGTCCTTGGTGCGCGGCACCAGAACCTATCCTTGGCCACGCCACACAAGTTTGGTATAGCTCTCGGCAATGAGTTTAGGGGTTGATCGATGTTTTACGAATACGCTGTAGTGCCTGCACCGAAAAAGGGGCTCAAGGCGCGGGGGGTGAAAACCGCTGAGGATCGCTTTGCTTACGCGCTACAGACCGTAATGAACGAATACGGGGCTGCAGGGTGGGACTATGTCCGCACGGATACGCTTCCGTCTGAGGAACGGTCCGGGTTCACCGGGCGCACGACTGTGTTCCAAAACATGATGGTGTTTCGTAAAGTGCTTGCGCCGGTCGTCGCAGTCGCGCCAGCCGCCTTGCTTGCTCCGCCAGAACCAGCCCCGCTGACATCGCCAGAACCGATGCCGGCGCCCGAAGTTATGATGAGCGTCGGCAATCGGCCACTGGCAACGGATACGGCCCGCACTGAGCCAAAATTAACCGCAGACTAATTAAGCGAACGAAATCGCAAGTGCGTGCAGCCGTCCGATGATATCTTTGCCTAAGGCATCATGTACGGCACGGTGCCTTGCGATTCGTGATTTTCCTGCAAGATCAGGCGCATCCAGCACGATCTTCCAGTGACTTTCACCCGACCCGTCATCCCCCGAATGCCCTGCATGCAGATGGCTTTCGTTGATCACCTCAAACGACGCTGGATTCAGCTTCGTTTTGATCGCGTCATTTATTTCGACTTCAAGCCCCATTATTTTACCCTCAACCTCTTCTATCCTGCCACCAATAGTTTAATGTCTCTAGGTCTAGTCCACAAGGAGAGCTGTGACATGAGAAAAAATGACCCCTTCGGTTTTGACATGTCCGTCTCTAGCGCGAAGAAGAAAAATCCGCGCGGGCGGCGGGGTATGTCCGGGGCTTCCGAGACGTCGCAGCGGGTCTGTGAACACGACAAATGCCAAGAGCACGCAAAGTTTCGCGCGCCAAAATCCCCTGACGTTATGGATGATTATTTCTGGTTCTGTCAGGAACACGTCCGCGAATACAATCTTAAGTGGAATTTCTTTGACGGGACATCCGAAGCCGAATTGATGGCACAACAAGCCAAAGACCGGGTTTGGGAACGACCAACAAAACCGTTTAAGAAGTCCGAAGAGGAAATCGCTTGGGCGCGCTTGGGTGTGGACGACCCGCATCAGGTGCTTGGAGGCAACGCCACACAAAACCCAGGACGCAATCCAAACGCAGGCAACACACGTCGCCTGCCCCCAACAGAACGCCGCGCAGTTGAGGTCTTGGAAGCCAAAGACACAATGTCTAAGCCCCAAATCCGCAAACAGTACAAAGCGCTGATCAAAGTGCTTCATCCCGACATGAATGGTGGGGATCGCAGCCAAGAAGAACAACTGGCTGAAGTGGTTTGGGCTTGGGAGCAGATCAAATCTAGCAAGCATTTCCGCGAAAAAGACTAATGAGGTGGGCTGTTTGTACGGCCCATCTTAACTTAGTGGCACGCTACATCGTAGAGAAGACGCTATCGCGCTCTGTCCGCCACTGGCTTAGCAGACCATGAGCGCACAACAGCATCAGCAACCAAGTCACACCAAGCAACGGGGATTTGATCATTGTTATGATCATCTGGAGTGGGCCAAACATCGTCCCGTAAATCGGCAAGATCAATGTACCTGCAATCACAGAACTGACCCCACTGACAACAAGCGTTCCTATCAGTGCGGTCAACCACCCCGACGCCCCAGCATGGCCTAGCCAACGTTCATAACAGGCCAAAAACCCACCAGCGCCGCCGATGGACCCAGCAAAAATTGACCAGTATATGTACCCGCGAGATGGTGCGCCGTGCGAAGATGTCTCGGTCAGACCCATCACTGCGACGCAGGTCAGTAGTGCACCCAAAATGCTGGTGCCGATAATGGCAGACATAAAACTGCGCTTTCCAGTGCTAAGGCGCGAAAGTAAAACGTGATGCGTCAAGTAAATTCTCCAAGGGGCGTTAGCCTCAGTCAAACTGGAAAAATGTGACGATACAAAGGCGTTTGACCCCAAAATACGAGCCATCGGCACAATAGCGTAATGCCAGCTTCACAGATAGGACAAACCAACGGCCCTTCCCCTTGCAGCCGTGCGCGTTATGTTGC
This sequence comes from Yoonia sp., assembly GCA_028822885.1. Lineage (GTDB taxonomy): Bacteria > Pseudomonadota > Alphaproteobacteria > Rhodobacterales > Rhodobacteraceae > Yoonia. The sequence goes on from JAPKCP010000209.1 coordinate 4,777, forward strand.
ATCCCGACACTGATAATCGCGCGACTTTGAGAAGGCACTAGACTATGGCCAACGGCAACTTGGATATACCCGCAAAACCAACCGAAGATATTTCTGTTCGTGAGGTTTTTGGCATCGATTCTGACATGAAGGTCAAAGGCTTTGCTGAAAAAGCTGACCGCGTTCCAGATATTGACCCAACCTACAAGTTTGACCCTGATACGACCTTGGCGATTCTTGCGGGCTTTGGCTATAACCGTCGCGTGATGATCCAAGGGTACCACGGCACAGGCAAGTCGACGCACATCGAGCAAGTCGCTGCCCGTCTAAACTGGCCCTCTGTGCGTGTGAACCTTGATAGCCACATTTCCCGCATCGACCTGATCGGAAAAGACGCGATCAAACTGCGCGACGGCGTTCAGGTCACTGAATTCCACGAAGGCATCTTGCCATGGGCACTGCGCAATCCTGTTGCGATTGTGTTTGATGAATATGATGCGGGCCGCGCAGATGTAATGTTTGTGATCCAGCGTGTTCTGGAAGCAGACGGCAAACTGACCCTGATGGATCAGAACGAGATTATCACGCCGCACCCATCCTTTCGCTTATTTGCGACGGCCAACACCGTAGGCCTTGGCGACACGACGGGCCTGTATCATGGCACACAGCAGATCAACCAAGCCCAGATGGACCGTTGGTCCTTAGTCGCGACATTGAACTACCTGTCCCACGACGCCGAAGCGGCCATCGTTCTGTCCAAATCCGCGACCTACAACACCGCAGAAGGCCGCAAGCAGATTTCCCAGATGGTCACAGTCGCCGACCTTACACGGACTGCGTTTATGAACGGTGATTTGTCCACCGTGATGTCGCCCCGCACGGTCCTTGCATGGGCTGAAAATGCCCGCATCTTCCAAGACATCGGATATGCTTTCCGCCTGTCGTTCCTCAACAAATGTGACGAGCTTGAGCGCCAAACAGTGGCTGAGTTCTACCAGCGCTGCTTTAACGAAGAACT
>JAPKCP010000210.1 GCA_028822885.1 Yoonia sp.
TGTCAGAAATGATATCAATTTTCAAACGTATTTGTTTCTGACTAAAATAGTCGGGTTGACAAATCCGATCAAAACAATCAGGTTAAAAAAGTGCGCTCTAGCCACCCGTCATTTCCAACGGGAAGCCCGACATTCGCAAGATGAAAGGACTTCTCAAGATGCAACGAAAAAATGATGTTTTGGGGGTCGAACAGCCCAAGCGCACCCCCCAGATTCCGAGCAAGTCAGAGCTTCTTGGTGTGCTGCAACAAGACAACAGCCGCGGTGGAATGCAACTTGAATGGCTTTACGACCACTGCGACCGTTTTGGGGAGCAGAAATGATGACTGCACATTCAATCGTTCAAATTAAGCCAAGTGCGCCTTCAAATCTACCGACATATGATGCCAAAGACCTGACGCAAGATGGCGAGCAGGCGCAGATAGTTCTGGGCGACCAAACTTATACGCTGCGCATTACACGCGCAGGTAAATTGATTTTGACAAAATGACGGATAAAGCCCCAAATCACGGTGGAGCACCGGTTGGCACACTGGCCGATCTGGATGCCGTCACAGCCGCCGCCGTTATCTATCTACGTATGTGGTGCGACAGCCCCGAGCTCCGCCAAAGCGTCCGTGATGATATGATAATGACACTGGGTGCGAGCCGTGGTCGCCAAGCGTTGAACTCATTTGATGAGTTGTGCAGTATTCGCGCCCGCCATGGCCGCCGCCCAATGATGCGCCATGCAGTCAAATGCAAATGTATTGGCGCAGACGAGGCGTGTTTTGCTAACTTTATCGCAGTTGCATCAGAAGGGAACCGCGAAGACGCAATGCTCATCGCAACCTTGATGGTACGGCCGCATCTAGCAGCAGTGATCACATCTCTTGCGACCGACTTCGGTCTTGCACTGAAACAGATGCGTCTTGCCGCGCCACGCAAGATCGCCACCGAGCAACCTCTCCAAACGACATTTCACTAAAGGGAAAAACCTGATGAAACGATTCTATCTTGCGTCAACGGCACTATGTTTGGCACTTGCGACGCCTGCGCTTGCGTTAGAAAAAACAGATATTTTGGGCAATTATGCTGACATCGCCGCTGCAAAATATTCCGATAGCCTGATCACAGCGCAAACGCTGCAAACAGCTGTGAATGCCTTGGTCGCAACCCCTTCTGCAGAAAACCTGCAGGCTGCAAAAGAAGCTTGGCTTGCAGCCCGTGTGCCATATCAGCAGTCTGAGGTTTTCCGTTTCGGCAATGCAATCGTTGATGACTGGGAAGGCAAAGTGAACGCCTGGCCACTGGACGAAGGCTTGATCGACTATGTCGACACGTCATATGGCGGACCATCGGACGAAAATGCATTTGCTGCGCTGAACGTCGTCGCAAATCCGCAATTTTCCTTGTCTGGCTCAGATATTGACGCAACCGACATTACACCTGCCCTGCTAGAGGAAACCTTGCACGAGGCGGACGGCATCGAATCCAATGTCGCGACAGGCTATCACGCGGTTGAGTTCATGCTTTGGGGCCAAGACCTGAACGGGCATGGCGATGGCGCGGGCAACCGTCCTTGGTCAGATTATGCAGCTGGTGATGATTGCACCGGTGGCAACTGTGACCGTCGGGGCGATTATCTTGTAGCCGCGACCGATCTTTTGGTTTCTGACCTTGCGTGGATGGCTGCGCAATGGATCGATGGTGGTGCCGCTCGGGCAGAGCTAATGGAAAATGCCGACGCTGGAATTTCCGCGATGCTGACCGGTATGGGTTCGTTGTCTTACGGCGAAACAGCTGGTGAGCGCATGCGCCTTGGTGTGATGTTGAATGATCCCGAAGAAGAGCATTCCTGTTTTGCCGACAACACGCATAACGACCATCATCTTAATGGTCTAGGCGTACAAAATGTCTATTTAGGGGAATACATCCGGGTAGATGGTACGTTGGTTTCGGGGCCTTCTTTGTCCGATATGGTTGCTGCAACGGATCCGTCGCTTGATACCGAAATGCGTACAAAACTGTCCACAACGATGATGTCGCTTGGCCGGATCAAAACTGCCGCTGAGGCTGGTTTTGCTTATGATCAGATGCTTGAGCGCGGCAGTGACGTTGGCGAGGCCTTGATCATGGGTGGTGTAAACGGCTTTGTTGATCAAACCAAATCAATCGAACGCATTGTAACAGCGCTTGGTGTTGATCAAATCGCATTTGAGGGCTCTGATAGCCTTGATAATCCGGATGCCGTCTTTCAGTAAAACACAAACATTCTAAATATAAAGGGCAGCCCGCAAGACGCCGGGCTGCCCTTTCCGTTCGGAGAGCCGATGCCAAAAACACCAAGCCCTTGTATCGACGTATGCAAATTCAAACGTGCAGGCCATTGCATTGGCTGCTCGATGACGAAAGATCAGAAGTCGCTGTTCAAGGTAATCAAGAAAGACAGCCACCGCGCAGCGTTTGTTGATCTGCTGATCGCACAACAGACGCAGATGGGTAAGTATGCGGGCTGGCGCGTAGCCTATGCCAAAAAGTGCAACAAAAAGGGCACCGAAGTGCCCTTTGATATCGACTAGAGATATGACGGTTTTAGGCCAGATGTGACCGCAAAAACCATGCGAATTTCTCGTGTACTTGGCCGCGTGCGATACACAGGTCTTCGGTCAATGTATCACCGTGTAATGCAGCCAGTTCGCCACAACCCGCTAACGTCGCGGCCAGTGTTTCTTGGGCATCCTGCATGATCTTGATCATCTCTTTGTCAGTCGCATGTCCATCATGCTCGTCGACCTTGGACCGCTTAATCATTCCGGCAAGCGTGCCTTCGGCGTGGGCATCAATAGCCCGAACACGCTCTGCCAGATCATCCTGACCAATAAAATGATCTTCGTAGATTTTTTGGAACAGATCGTGCAGCGGCCCGAATGCCATGCCCTTTACGTTCCAATGAAAATTCTGGGCTAACATCGTGGTGACGGCAGTTTCGGCCACTGACTGATTCAGGCCCTCCGCAATTGCTGTTTGGGCGTCTGTGCTTAATGCGCTGGCTGTCTGTGTCATGGCTTTCTCCGCTCTTTGAACTCATCAAGGCTGGCTGGCGAAAGGCTGGCTGGCCTAGTCACAGATAAGCTACTGTCGCCGCAAAGCAAGAACTTTTTAGAATCATTCTAAACTTGAGTAAACTGCTCAGAAATACCTTTAACTAAAAACGCAGTATGACGTTGATGCATTCCCGATACGCGCGACCGGATAAGAAACGCAAAACTATCACTATCGCCATCCTTTGCGGCAACCAAAGCCCGCATCAACCAGGCTTCATCGAAAGAAACCTCCTCAGTGCCAGGACGAAAGAACACTGGTTTTTGGCGAATTGCTTGTCGCAAGCATTTCAGCAATGCGCGGGCAAAAGCATCGCGCGCTGTGTCTTGCTTATTGGATAAAAGAGCGCAGGCCATAAATAGATCAGTCTGCGCCGCAACGCGACATTCTAATGCGATCAAACGCAGCGCGTTCAGAATGCCGCGCCATTCAGATAACACTGCTGGGCGTGCAAATATCTGTTCTTTCAAGACTGGGAGTGACACGATGTCGCATCCTTAAAAATTGGGTCAACTAAACAAATACTAGCTGTTCTTCTATTCCTGACTATAACTATAAGGAATTAGCATTCCATTGAAAGTATGATTGTGACCTTTGCCGGAAAAATACTCACCATTGTGATGACCTTCATTGGCCAAAACGTTGTTGCACAGGCCCTAAGTGACCCACATCTGTCAATTATCCCGCGCACCGACGATGAACGCGCACGCATTGCAAATGTCACCAAACCAACGACAGATTTTACGCAAGCGAGTCGTTTTGAGGAAAGGGCCGCAGGTGCGGCCACCGTCAGGGCGCGGACAAATGCCAACGCGTTTTCGCAGTCATCAGCGAACATACCATTTGCAGACGAGTTGACATTCAAGGTTGGTAACGGATTATTTCGCAAATTGTGGGTATCGTCGCCATCTTCGACCTTGGCATCTGATGGCTTAGGCCCTTTGTTTAACGCGCGTTCGTGTCAGCTATGCCATATTAAAGATGGGCGCGGCCATCCTCCCGAAGCCAACGATAGCAACGCAATTTCAATGCTGATGCGGGTTTCTATCCCAAGCGACTACGACGCACTCATTGATGAAATCTCAGAGTATATCGCTACGTCACCCGACCCCACCTATGGCCATCAAATTCAGGATTTTGCAGTGCAAGGCCATCCAGCAGAATTCCAGATCAGTATCACTTACGAAGAGGAAGAAGTTACGCTGTCAGGAGGCGCAACGGTGTCACTGCGGCATCCATCTTATACACTGGATGGCGCAGGCTATGGACCGCTTCACCCCGACGCAATGTTCAGCCCACGCGTTGCCCCTCAGATGATAGGCTTAGGCCAGCTTGAGGCGATCCCTGCTGCGGATATTGTTGCCCTTGCTGATCCCGATGACAGCGACGGTGATGGTATTTCAGGGCGTCCGAATATCGTTTGGTCAAAGGAATTTGACGTGGCCATGCTGGGTCGTTTTGGCTTGAAAGCAGGCAATCCAACTATCCGGCAACAAACAGCAGATGCCTTTTCAGGTGACATTGGCATTTCGTCACCATTGAACCCCATGGGCGCGGGCGAATGCACTGCGGCGCAAGTCACATGCCAGACTGCGACCCATGGTGACGGCGATGCGCGTGTGTTTGAAGTCGACAATGAAATTCTTGATCTAGTATCATTCTATAGTCGCAACCTTGCGGTGCCTGCTCGCCGGAATGTAGACGATCCGACAGTGCTGCAAGGCAAGCAGGTTTTTTATGAAACGGGCTGTATCGCATGCCACACGCCCAGTTTTGTAACACATCGGCTGACAGATCAGCCCGAGCAAAGTTTCCAACTGATTTGGCCCTACACCGACATGTTGCTGCACGACATGGGCGACGCCCTTGCCGATCACCGTCCAGAGGCACGGGCGACAGGCCACGAATGGCGCACGCCGCCACTCTGGGGCGTAGGTTTGACCGAACAAGTCAGTGGGCATACCTATTTTCTTCACGATGGACGCGCGCGATCATTGCTAGAGGCCATCATGTGGCACGGCGGAGAGGCACAAAGCCAACGCGATGCCGTAGCTGCCATGACCAAAGCAGACCGCGATGCCCTTATCACATTTTTGGAGAGCTTATGAAGAATGTCCTCGTTGCAATTGCACTGACCCTGTTGCCCCTTAGCGGCGCTGCACAGTCCAAAGCTGACATAACGCGTGACGCTGTTACAGCACACATTTTACCCCGCTTTGCTGACCTTGCCTCCAATAGCCAAACGCTTGCAAATGCCAGCATTGAAGATTGCACATCTAATGCTTTGCGCACCCACTATACCGACGCATTTGATGCTTGGATTGCTGTGAGCCATCTGCGGTTTGGCCCTACAGAGGTGGACAACCGCGCCTTTGCGCTGGCGTTTTGGCCGGACAGTCGCGGGGCGACGCCCAAAGCCCTGACAAGGTTAATCCTTGATGAGGACACGATCGCCCAAAGTGCCGCCACCTATGCTGACATGTCGATTTCTGCGCGTGGATTTTACGCGCTGGAGTTTTTGATTTACGACGCGAACATCAGCGCGGCAGGAAACGCCGCGTATCGCTGCCAACTTATCCAAACGGTGACAGCAGACATTGCACGCATGACAACTGCAATGAACGATGAATGGCAGGAAACCTACGCAGAACA
>JAPKCP010000211.1 GCA_028822885.1 Yoonia sp.
GGCAAATTTCTGACGCGAACGAGGTACTCCATGACAAGAATTCTGGCTTACGCATCTATAGTAGCTGTTTTGGCGATGGTCCCGTCTCTTGCAAGCGCGGATGCTGACAATTGGTACGCCACGCCAGAACATCAGGATGATTGCGGTCCAGAATGCTACACGGGGCCGAGAGCATGGATTGAAACGATGGATGGAAGCCACGCCTTTGGCTTGAGCTGCGATGGACCTATGATCTTGGGAGGCCCTGCAATGATGCAGTCAGACTTGCCTTTTTCTGAGGCCGAGATGGTGATTGATGGTCGCAGCTTTGGGCGCTTTTCAGTCTATCAAGGTATGAATGACACCTACGTCAGTGCCATCGATCAGACAGCATCTTCGCCACCGCGGGTCAGGGAGGCTATAAGCTCCGGCAACGCGCTCGCATTTCGCATGACTGATTATCCAACGCTGAACTTTACGCTTTCAGGGTCGCGCGCAGCTATCCAAAAGATGACTGATTTCTGCATTGAAAGTGGTTTTTAGCAGTAGTGCCAAGCAATGCGTTGTCGACGCGCTCTGCCATTTGGGACAATTCTTATAAACGGAAGGCTTAGTTTGAGACAAATTTTGGCAGGCCTATTGGTGATGATAGCAGGGCCGACCTGGGCCGATGATTATTGGCAGTATGGGTCTTGGGGAGTGTTTTTGGAAGAGCAGGATACCGGTCAGGATTTGCGGCGCACCTGTTCTGCTGTGAGTGGCGTTGATGGTGGTCCAACTGTTATGATTTCCGTCAGCAACGGTGATGCGGGACCTCCTGATTTCTTTCCCACGGTTCTCATTTTTGAGCAAGCCATTCGAAAATTCAACACGTCGTTGCGAGGTGGGCAAGCCGCTTACATAAACTTTAATGATGGCAATCTCTGGAATGGTGAGGTGGATCACTATGTGAGTGCCGAAGGTCTTGCGAGAGCTGATATCGCCTTTGATCACCCACTGAGCCAATCGGTGCTGCGAGCCATGCGTAAGAATAGTGACTTCGACGTTGTTGTCGAAGGTAAGAGGTTCATGACCGTTAACTTAGCTGGCTTTTCAGCAGCTTACTTGAAGATGCTCGACGAATGCGGTTTCAGCTGATCGGGCGTGAGTGATTGACGACGCTGAAATTTGCGCCGTAAGTCGGCGAGCTCCCCATTTCTGAATGCTTCGTGTGACGTCATGAGCCGTGTTCAAAAAGCAATATCGATTGGCCATGAACGTAGACATAGCAGTTTGAGTAACTCTTCCCGGCAAGGTGACAAAAGAGTGGTAAATTCATGGATTTTGCTTCTCTTAATAATGGGAAATCAAAGATAGAGTATGGTCCATCGTCACCCTGCATCACATCGTAGGGGGGTAAATCATCGCCACTACGGGGTTGGTTTTGCATAAAGTTGAGCAACATCGAACGGACGCCATCTGCGCCTTCAGCCTCATATGTGTAGTCTAAGGCTCTGGTGGAGCTTGAGTGCACGACCACTCCAGCCAAAGTTGTTATTGTCAGAACAATTTTAGCGTTATCGCAATCTTGGCCTATGATCTCGATAGATAAAATATCATGGGCTTCAGGCGATGAAAAATTAATCAGAATTTCATCTGAATATGGACAAGAAAATGAGGGCATAAATTCGGGCAAACCAGAAAACAAATCGTGCGCTGGATCAAACCAAACAGGAAAACTATCTTCGACTCTGCCCCACCTTAATCCAGAAGCGTATAGTGAGTAATAGAGTGTGTTTGGGTTCCAAATGATCGCATCGGGTTCGCATACGAATTCAACTATCGTGGCACCTTGTTCCTCTACCCTGACTGAGCCAAAAAGCTTGTCGCCAGACCCTCCCAAGTTCGGAATTTTGCCAAAAAAGTCTTCATTCCCGTCACCATTTTCGATCGATCCATCATAAAGGCCAGCGGTGACTTGATAGGAATAATTGCCGTTAAAAAACGCGATGGTCTCCCCGATATTTTGCTCAGATGGGTAGTACGATCCGAGCCTCGTATACGGCCCGAAGGATGAATATGGGATGGAAAGCTCTAGCTCTGGTTTCAGCCCTGCCCGACCAAAGCGATAGTTAATCGTGTCATCACTGAAGCAGACGGACACTTTTTTGTCCTGGCCTTCAATTGCGCACTGCACAAACACCGTCTCACGAGGCGCGCATGCCGCTGGGGCCAAAGACGGAGCAAAAAGCAACAAGAGGGATAAAGCAATTCTGATTTGCAACGTGATGCTCCGGTCTATTTTTATCCGCAGGGTGATAGAATTGAATGCGAAGATACCATCCAAGACTGACCGTTTGCGGCAGCAGATATTTCTTTGTCAAAGGAACGTTGTTCTCGATCCTACTCAGTCATATTCAATTTAGTCTGCGGTAGTGCAGTGTGTTGCCACGCGGCAAATACGTCAGCTCCAAATCTTGATCACTCAGATGATTGATCCCATAGCAGCTGTGTTCCCCACTTACCTCATCAAGAACGTAAAGATAATTACCGCCATCTGCGTAGTCATCGCACCACTCTTGAATGGCGATGTATTCGGTATGCATAAACGTGTCATTGTACGATTGGTGCCGCTCTGCGCCGACAACAAGGAATGTCGATGCAGGGTCGTCTACACTATACCAGTTACCATACAATTCGCGGAGCATTCTGTCCGTCTGTGTCCACGGGCGCGGCCCAGCTTCGCGCAATACCACTTCGGCGGTACGGTCATAGTAAGACACTAGATCGCCATGAGCACTTATCGGGTCGCCGGAGTCCAAGCTGCTGAGGTTGTCAAACACGCTTTGTGGCGTGCGGCCGTCGTCATAGACAAACAATTTGTACCCATATGCATGAAACGCGCAAAACGGGATACTCGTTTCAAATATGCACTCTTGAAGGATCGCTGGCCCCGCGCTGTAAGGTTCGCCATAAGTGCCGGGTGGAGTAATCGCGTCAGGAGTCTCTGTCTGCTGACCGCTGGGTGCAAGTGTCCCTGTGAGCGTCAGAACAAAGTCGCGGGCTGATTCACCAGTATCAATTTGAGTAAACATCTCTTTTCGAAACCCACGCGCGCTACAATCTTGGTCGCCTTCGATGCTGAACAGATCACTGTCGACACAAAACGGGATGTTTTCGTGTTCTAAATCGATGTCAGGAGAACTGGCATGATAATAATAATATCGGTTTTGCAGATCACCACTCACTGGCGTCTGGCAGCCATAGTTTTCGATATTCCACCACCCCTCAGACACCCATTGGCCACCAGATTTATAGCCTACAGCTATCGACAGTTTTGACCCTGTTTCATTACATATTTCCAAGCCAGCAGCAGCCATAGCGGGCACAGTCAAGGTTAAGAACGTGGTAATGAATGACAATTTGAGGTGCATTCAGTGGCTCCAAAGTTAAGTATTGAGGGCGGGGCTAAGTGTACTGGTCCCAGTAATTTAAATGCGTTTGTGACTCGGCTAAGATGTGATCCAGTTCAGCTCCATGCCACTTTTTGGGATTAGTCTTTGTTGAAGGGTGCGTCGGCATGGGATCTTTTGTCCAGAGCAGAGTGGGGCTACTCGATGTTGCGGCACCCGATCCCGTCTTTGAAGCGCCCCTAGATTTAGCCTTAGTTAAAAACTACGTGATATATGGTCACTCCAATGTCTGGTTGTTGTTTTGGGCGGGCATGGGGGATCGGGAGGGCCAATAGCAAGTCTACTTGCCACTTGTGCGCTTCAGGGTCGCAACACCTATGCTCCAAGCAGCCAGCTCTCTGTAAATTACGGAGAGCTTCAGAAACCGATTTACGTTCAACTGCTTGTCCTAGTGAGCAAGTGGGATTAGCAATATCAGACAGATAAATCATGTTTGGGCTCTTCTTCTCATATTTCGTGCAACTGATTGGACGGCAGGGACAACGCACGTTGGCCAACGCCTGCCTTACGCAACGAAAAGTAAGGTCTATATGTGGAAAATGAGATCTTCGTTGTTGTGAACATGGACGTCAGCTTCGGGAGATTTAGACATCGGCTGTACCTTAATTCATATGTTGCCCTGTCTTTTGGCGATGTTGACCTTCTGATCAAAATTAGGGCAGGATTTTTAAAGTAGCACGCATTGGCTTTTCATCGTCTATCGACTGGCCAAAGAGAGTAGTTGAGAGGGTTAAACTATGTCAGGCAATTCCAACACGATCCAAGCTGTGGTTGAGGACTCAGCGCCTGTGCAGAAGAGGTCAAGGTTTCGGGTCAGCATTCGTTGGATGATCTTTTCAAGCCTAATATTTGCATCTGTGCTCCCTCTCGTTGGTCTTTACAAATGGATGGAGCGCGATGCGATCCAAAAAGAAATCGCATATGTGGACGAAAACCACCTCATCATCGCCAACAACCTTTCAGCGGCGATGGACCGCTATGCTAAAGATGTCGCTGCAATTTTCGAACTGACGATCAAAAGGCTGGAGGTATCTGAGGGACCAGATTTCAGCAAAATTCTCGATGAATTTGACCTTAGCTTTGTAACTGTCGTAGACGAGAGCGATGTTGTTGTGAATGAGGTCAGGGCGGCAAGCACGACAATGGCGCAGCAACTTCCCTCTGCGCACATAGCGAGTCTTCGTGCACAAGCTGCAATCGATCCCAACCAATCAGTTTTCTCTGGAATCCTGCAATTCGACGGAGCGCCGCACCTGTTCTTGGCGCGTAGCCTATCGGATGGAAACTTGGCTATCGCGGCTCTGAAGCTCCGGTATTTGATCGAGCTTCAAAAATCGATAAAATTTGGCATACTCGGCCACTCTATGATCGTGGATCAAAACGGTCTTGTGATTGCGCATCCAAATCCAGAATGGGAGGCAACATCCAAAGACGCCAGTAAGCTCTCTGTTGTCCAGAGGATGATGGCGGGCGAAACGGGCGTCGCAACCTTTTACTCGCCGCCAATGCAGGCAGATATGATATCAGGTTTCACCTTTGTTGCGAGGACAGGCTGGGGCGTGATGGTGCCGCAACCCATGAGCGAGCTTGTCGCGCGTGCGAAAAACTCTGAGGAAACTGCATTTGCGATTGTCTTGGTCGAGATTGCCGTGGTCATTGTGCTAAGCTGGTGGTTATCCCACCTGATGTCGGACCCAATCCGTAACGTCGTTGCAACAGCTGGGCGTGTCTCGGGTGGGGATTTGGCGGCGCGGGTGACGCTGAGCGACGCACCATTGGTGATTTCGGAGGCCCAGCTGCTTGGTAGAAGCTTCAATCAAGTGATCTCGGACCTGCAAGCTGATCGCAATCAACTGGCCAGTGCTTTGGACGCAGCGCTCGAGGGGGAGCGGGCCAAATCTCGCTTTCTTTCGGTCATGTCGCATGAAGTTCGGACGCCGATGCATGGGCTCATGGGTATCCTGGAGTTGCTTGAGGATGGAAAGTTGGAAGACGGCCAACGTCATCTGCTAACTGTTGGGCAAAAGGCGGCCAAAAACATGGTCAACCTCCTCGATAATGTACTGCAATTCGTGAGAATGGATGCCAACGCCGAAAGTAGCAAAGTGAGTGATTTTAACCCCGCTGACGTGGCGCGGGGCACAGTGGAACTGTTCGAGCCAATGGCCATGCAAAAAGGTTTGGTGTTGACCTCAAGCGTCTCTGACCAAATGCTGCAAGGTGATCCAAAAATGATCGGTCAGATATTGAAGAACCTCGTCGGAAACGCAGTGAAGTTTACAAGTGAAGGACAAATTC
>JAPKCP010000212.1 GCA_028822885.1 Yoonia sp.
TCCTTCAATTGCGTTAGCCCCATCAAATCTGAATACGACCGCTCTCCCCGTGTAATTTGCCGTTTCAAAACGGTATTTGCTGTTTTCAGTTTACCCTCTCTTAGATGTTTCGTGATTGCAGTATGTTCCTCAAAGGACTTTAAAGTGCGATCTGGGCGTTTTGACAAATGCGTCCGTATCGTCCGGACGATGTCGCTTACGTTCTGATATCCATCCTCCAAGTAACTGTTTCCGCAATGTATGAAAAATGCGTTGTGAAAATCGGCATCCAACTCGAGATATTCCTCGAATGCATCGACCTTGCGGGCTTCTGACATCTTAGACACAAGGTCCTCAAGTTCGGCAAGTAGAGCGGTAGAGTTTGCATCAAGCGCTTGAGCCATTGCAGCTGTTTCGAGGATCAATCGGTACCGACAAAGTTGTTCTACGCTCTCCTGAGACAGATCGAATACAAAAGCGCCGCGCTGTGGGATTATCTGAACAAGGCCTTGGAGTTTTAATGCGGCAAGCGCTTCGCGAATCGGGGTTTTGCTTATTCCGATTGCCTTCGAGAGCTTGGCCTCCTGAAGCTTCTCTCCCAGGCTAAAAGTTCCATTGACGATGCACCTTCGAATATGCTCTTCCGCGATTTTACTTAGAGAATCCGGACGTTTAAGTTGAATTATGTCTGACATGTCAACTCTCCTTGTTTCACACAAAATAATGATAGCACAGCTTTTGTTGATTTAAATAATATATCTGATATGTCAGACGTCAGGGTCATAGAAAACCCACAAAATCAATCCTTGGGAGGATACCTTGTTTAACAAATCCACATTCACACTCGGCGTCATTTTGTCGACCGGGCTTGCCGTCGCTGCATCCGCTGAAACAATCATCAAGATCGGGCATGGCGCAGCCGAGTCTTTCCATATGCATCGCGCACTTTTGCACTTCGAAGACCTGGTTGAGGCTGGCTCTGATGGCGAGATCGACGTACAGATATTCCCTTCCTCGCAGATGGGCCCTGATCGCGAAATGATTGAAGGTGTTCAAACCGGCGTTCTGGAAATGGCAATCCCGCCTTCCTCATTCTTTGCGGGATGGGATCCAGCCTTTGCCGTCATCGAACTGCCGTACATGTATGCGTCCAAGGACATTGCTTTTGATGTACTGGACAGCGCAGCCGGCGATGGCATGATCAAGCGGATCGAAAACCAAGGGCTAGTTGGTCTTGGGTGGCTCGAATTGGGCGTACGCAATGTCACCAACAACGTGCGTCCAATCGCAACACCTGCCGATCTAGAGGGCGTCAAGCTGCGCACTATGCAGGTACCTGCCCACGTCGCGACGTTTCAGGCTCTCGGTGCCAACCCGACGCCCATGAACTTTGGCGAAGTGTACTCTGCGCTACAGCAGGGTGTGATCGACGGGCAGGAAAACCCGCTTGCGATCATCACGTCTCAACGCTTCTACGAGGTTCAATCCTACCTCTCCACGACTGGCCACGTTTTCGCTGTGTATATGCCGGTTATCAGCCAACAGTTCTTTGCTTCGCTCTCCGACGAACACCAGCAGCTTGTTCGTGACTCGATGGCGTCTGCCCGTGTCTATCAGGCCGAGTTGGTTGCCTCTGAAGATGCGGCTCAATTGGAGGAAATCCGGGCTGCCGGTGTTGAAGTTCTTGAATTGACGGCTGAGCAACGTCAGGTATTTGCGGACGCTACCGAAGGCGTACGCTTGCAGTACCGTGATGAAGTTGGTGTGGAAACATATGATGCTTGGATCGCAGCTGTTGCCGAGGCAAGCGGCAACTGAGCCGTTCCTGCAATTTCCAAATTGGGTGTCCATGTCCATATGGGCCTGGGCACCCTCCATATTTTAGGGGTGGGCAAAATGGCAATTCTGAAGTGGCTGGACCAAAACATAGAGAAAATGTTGGCTTCAATGCTCTTGGCGGCGATCGTGCTATTGATCTTCAGCAACGTAATAATGCGATACGTCATGAATGCGTCACTGTCATGGGGTGAAGAGCTGACACTTTGGTTTTTTGTTTGGTTTGTATGGCTTGCAGTCAGCTACGCCTTTCAAAACCGCGAACATGTCCGCATCACAGTATTGCGGGACCTACTCAGTGAACGAGTGCGTTTATATGCAGACATCTTCATAGACCTGCTTGTCCTTGTGTTTTTGATGATGCTCACGATTGAATGCATCAAGTTGATTATGCTGCCCTTTGTAGCCAGCCAAAATTCTGTCGTTCTCGGCCTCCCGATCCCAATTCTTTATGCCTCTGCACCCGTCGGTGCGGCGCTGTCGTCAATCCGAGTGGTCCAGAATTTGATCAGAACAGTGCGCACCATTGCCGCCCACAAAACCTAGGAGCGAACAAAATGCTTGCTGCAACAATATTTATTTCACTGTTTGCCCTCCTCCTCATGAGTGTTCCTATTGGTATTTGCCTTGGACTTGCGACGATGATCGCAATGCTGTTCGTTGACGGGACGCCGCCTATGGTCTTGTTGGCCCGGTCGGTCGTCACTGGCGCGGATTCTTTCCCATTGATCGCTGTTCCGTTGTTCATACTGGCCGGAGACTTTATGCAACACGGCGGTATGTCACGTCGGCTTGTCAGCTTCGCCAATGCCCTTATCGGTCATATCCATAGTGGCTTGGCTTATGTAAACGTGTTGGCTTGCGTGTTCTTCGCCGCAATATCCGGATCATCCCCTGCAACAGTCGCCGCCATCGGGTCGAACATGATCCCGGAAATGGAAAAAGTCGGCTATTCTCGGCGTTTTAGCGGCGCATTGACCGCATCTTCCGGCATGATCGGGGTGATGATCCCACCCAGCATTCCATTCATCATCTATGGCGTCACCGCAGAAGTCTCGATTGGAAAATTGTTCCTCGCAGGCATCATTCCAGGTGTGCTGTTCGCAGTCATGTTCATGTTTGTAGCGCGTCTTTTGCTGCGTAACGATACCGAAATACAGGAATCAACTACAGAGTTTTCAACCGTTGGCGTATTACAGAGTTTCCGCGAATCTATTTGGGCGCTTTTAGTGCCAGTGATCATCTTAGGCGGTATTTACAGCGGTGTATTTACGCCGACCGAGGCGGGAGCAGTTGCTGTGGTTTACGCAGCTGTTATCGGAATATTCGTTTATGGTGATATCAGGTTGCGCGATCTACCCAATATATTGGCAGGCAGCGCAAAGACCAGTGGGACCATCCTCGTTTTGGTGATCATGGCGACTGCTTTTGGAAGATTGATCACGCTGGCACGAATTCCCGCTGAGTTATCCGCCTCCATCACCAGCCTTTCTGACAATCCAATCATCATCTTGCTGCTCATCAACCTATTACTGTTGGTCATCGGAATGTTCATGGAGACGATTTCATCAATTATTATAATGACACCGATCCTCCTACCCGTTGCGACGGCGCTAGGGGTCGACCCCATTGCCTTTGGTGTAATCCTCACTGTCAATTTGGCAATCGGGTTTTGCACTCCACCTTTGGGTGTGAATCTGTTTGTCGCAAGCAGCATTTCAGGCGTTTCTATCGAACAGCTGAGCAAGGCGATCCTGCCGTTCTTCGTCGGCATGATCATTCTTTTGATGCTGATTACCTACGTGCCAGCGATTTCACTGGCTTTGCCGTCACTTTGGTAACCAGAGCGATCCGACACGCGCTATGCAACAGAATTGGAGGACCCGGATGGATCTCGACTTGTCTCACCCATCGATAGAAGACTTACGGCAGGCCGCACGCAGACGTATTCCGAAGTTCGCCTTCGAGTACCTTGATAGTGCGACAGGTAGGGAGCTGGGCCTGAAGACAAATCGTGACGCTCTCGATGCGATCAGGTTTATGCCTAGCGTGTTATGTGGTCGCACAAAAGCTGACCTTCAGACCACTTTGCTCGGTCAGAAATATGATCTGCCGTTCGGGATCGCACCGATAGGCATGTCTGGTTTGATGTGGGCCGGTGCCGAACGTATGCTCGCGCAAGCAGCTGTTGCGCATAACATTCCGTTTTCACTGTCCAGTGTGGCGGTCGCATCGCCAGAAGATGTTGCCCCCCACATCGGCAACAACGGGTGGTTTCAACACTATCCTGTGAAGTCCGCAGAATTGCGCAGAACAATGTTGCCTCGGATCAAGGCGGCGGGGTTTCACACTCTTATAATCACCGTGGACGTGCCCGAAGAAAGCAGGCGTGAGCGTCAAAGGCGCGCCAATCTGACCGTGCCTCCCAAAGCTGACCTTCGTACAATCGTTGAAATGGCTCAATGTCCTTCATGGTGTCTTGCGCACCTGCGGGAAGGCATCATGCCAAGGATGCGATTCTTCGACGACTATGTCCCGCAACGTGGCCGGGAAAGCTTCACGCATGCTGGCGCTTTGATACGCGGAATCCCGGACTGGCACTACCTGAAAGAGCTACGACAGGAATGGGATGGCCATCTGGTCGTGAAAGGCGTTCTGCGGCCAGAAGATGCTGCACGAATGGCAGCTGAAGGTGTGGATTGTATTTGGGTTTCAAACCATTCTGGGCGTCAATTCGAAGCCGGACCGGCCGTCATCGAACAGCTTCCGAAAATCCGTGACGCCGTTGGTCCAGATGTTCCGCTCATCTACGATTCTGGTGTGGCCTGGGGAATGGACGTCATGCGTGCATTGGCCAAGGGCGCAGACTTCGTCATGGTTGGACGCGCCTTTCAGTTCGCCGTTGCAGCATTCGGCTCGCGCGGTATCGACCACCTAATACACATTTTGAAGGCCGACATCGAGGCCAACATGAGCCAACTTGGTGTCGAGAACATCAACCGCTTGGCTGAATATCTTCTGTTAAACGACTGATGACCACGCAAGCGGCGCGCCTAAATCCGCTGATCCCTAATTCCATCAGAAATCAGATTCGCTATCGCGAAAATGCAAGCCATTAGAAGGTCATAAACTGTTACCAGCCGTATCAGGGCTTTGACATATACGTCATGTGGCACAGGTGACAGAGGATTGGCAAAGAAGATCATCGCGCCGATCTGCTGATCTCCTCCCAATGGCCCGCCTTTCAAAGCAACAATTCTTAGATCTAGCATCACTTCCGAAAGTCGGATTCCCGTCGTCGGTTGCTAGGTCGGATTGAACTGATAGGTCCAACAATTAGCGGCGCACAAATGTTCCAAGCTTAATTGAAAATGCAGCGTGCGCCGAATTTTCCAAAACACCGATTGGTCCGAACGTGTTGCGCATTTAGGTTAGTTGGTTTGAACGCACTGGGTAAATTCTGTCATAGGCCAATGTGAACACATATGTGTAGCCAACGACGAAAGTTGTGACAAAAATATCTGTCACCAAGGCCTCTAACACCGTGACGTTTATGAGCCATACGTAAAGTGGAAGAGACGTTAGCGTCAATGACGCTTCAAAGCCAAGCGCGTGAATCAGGCGGCCAAAGGTTGAGCGGTCGCTGGAAATGCGTCCTGCTTTGGCGTCTATTTTATCAAAGAACCAATTATATATCAGGTTCAAAATCATTGCCTTGCTGGACAGCGCGAGGCCCAGCACGCCAATTTCTGAGAAGGCTTTATCAAAAAACACAGCCCCAGCAGGAATGAACATTACCAAGAGAATACATTCAAAGAAGAGCGTGTAACGCAAGCGATCACGACCAGTTCGGAGGGGAACGGCGTCAGACATTAATTACTCCATCGGCGTATTCC
>JAPKCP010000213.1 GCA_028822885.1 Yoonia sp.
GGGAATATTCGATCAGCGACCTCGCCGAAGTGTTCGCGGTTTCAAGGCCAACCGTCTATCGCACCCTGAACCGAATAAGTACCGTTTAGGATACCGCCCTTCTAAACGCATAGATCGCCTATGATACGATTCCGCCCTCTACCGGACTCGACCCCTAACCTTCCGACAATCTCTGCGGGCTGGGGTCTCTTAATGCCCATCTTTGGGTCTTCGCTTTCCTAATTATAGGGGCGGACCACTTCAAAAAGGGGAGGCTCATGCAAAGTTCTTTGGAACTAGTAATTTTCATATCGCCGCGCTAAACGGCACGCGTAGAGCATCAACTTGGCAATGCCCCATGGACCCAGCAACCGATGACCCTCGCGATGCATTCTTCGATGTAGAACACCTGCGGTATGATATTGGCTCCCGCACTGGGCGTTCCGTCGCTAACATACTGTTTTTTTCGGTGCTAAAACTGTTTATAGCGTTGGGAACGACAGCTATTTTAGCCCGCTTGGTATCTCCTGAGCAACAGGGTTTGATTGCACTCGCTGTCCCCTTTGTTTTGGTTGCTGTTGGCCTATCTGAATTTGGGCTCGCGCAAGCTATCACCCAAATGCCTAAAGTAACCCATCAACTTGCAAGTACATTGTTTTGGTTCAACGTTGCTTTGGGGACCATATTAACCGTGACTGTTGCGGGCATCGGAAGTTTTGCGGCCATTTTTTTCAGCCAACCAAAGGTTGCCTTTGTTTTCTGGATTTTATCCCCCTATATCTTCCTCACAGTCCTTAATACACAGTACATGGCTCTACTCCGCCGCCGCATGCAGATACGATTACTTGAAAGCTGCGTCTTCTTGGCGACCCTGATTGCCTCTTTTTGTGCAATAATTGTTGCAGTTGCTGGATACGGGGTAGCCGCCCTTATCGTACAGCTTTTAGCGCAACAATCATTGACGTTTTTCTTCTTGGTTTATTCGACAGGCTGGCGGCCTTCTGTGCCTTGGGGAATTCAGTTATCCGGCGCTAAAAAGGCGCTAGCTTTTGGCGGATACTTGGCAGCGGAACGCCTTCTAAGCGACCTTACCCGTACACTTCAGATCTCAATCATCGGCCGCTCTCTGGGCGAAGCTGCTGCAGCCCTCTACTACCGTAGCGAGACATTTGCGTTGATGCCGCAACGCCGGATCATTTCGCCACTGTCCGCAGCTTTCATTCCTTCGCTCAGTCGATTGCAAGACGATGGAGCGGCGTTTCGCACTATGCTGCTCCAACAGATCGTGCGTTCCAACGCAATATTGATACCCTTGGGCGCATTTCTCTGTGTCAGTCCAGATCTAGTCGTTCTGGTTCTGCTTGGGCCAGATTGGATTGAAGCAGTTCCAATTTTGGCCTGGCTTGGCGTCCTGGTACTCACAGGCGTTTCATTGAGTTGCTTTTCTTGGGCGCTGGTCGCTTCAGGACATAGCCGTGAGTTATTCTATTTCAGAGTATGTGTAACAGCGCTAATCGCCGCTGCCCTAGCGCTGAGTTACCACGCAGGACTCGTCCCGATCGTACGCGCCTATGTGATTGTCTACGCTATCCTATCCTTACCTCTGCTATGCGTCTTTGTCGTCAAATATACAGTCATTACATCTGCCGATGTCGCAACAAGCCTTGGCCAATCAAGCTTGTTTGCTATTAGCCTGTTGGGAGCAGGTTTCGCCGTGCGGTGGTCTTTAGATAACTCTTTGATCATAGAAGGGATAACCGCTGGGGGAGCTATAATAACGGTATTTGGCATAAGGCTGTTGATGGATCACCAACTCCTAAAGGATATTAGGTCAACGTTGAGGCACTAACCGTAAAATCTAGCTGTGCGTCGCACGACCAACTTTCTGACGAATTCGAAGTGCATGATACCGTTTCGACAGCGCTGGGAAACGGTGCAAACCTCTAAGCAAACGACGCTTGATCTCCATTTTTGACATCACTGGCATTGCAGCCGTTTCCGAAGCACTGAGCTCTGCTGCCCTTTTTTGAGCATCTTTTACGACGGCGGGATCAATTTCACGCATCGTGACCAGCGCCAACAACAGGGTATCAAAGCTTTTGCGCGCAGCATCTTGTGCGCGAGCACGCGTCACTTTCAAATCACTCGCTGCCGTTGTCTCAAAGCACTTTGCTAGGCCTTCTGGTGTTGTCGTAACTGCTCCCGAAATGCCGACAGCTTTCAAGCAACCTTCGTGTTTACCATCCATACTGTGGCCAAGTACTGCTATTGGTTTTGCAAAAGCGACCGCTGTCACAGCACCATGTAAACTAGAGCCTATATAGCCTGCGGATCCACCGATAAGCGCAGCGGTATCTTTGACGTTTATCAGTCCTCGGATCAAGGTACATTCTATACCTCGCTGTTCAAGGCGCACGCGTGCGATGTCGAGAAATGCTTCATCTTGAAGAAAATGGCAGATTGGTACGAGAGCCACGGGAAGACCGACAGTCTTCGAGATAGTCGCAACTGCGTCACACCAACCGTCTAGATCATCTCCACCATACCCCATGGTCATTTGGACCGAAAGATATCCAGTCTTGATGTACACGTCAGGTAAATGTTTTTTGGTGAGCTGAGACCACTCATCTTCGCTGCGCAGATGGTCAATCAGAAACATCGGGTCGACCTTTTTAGAAAAGCCAATGTCGCCAGATCTAATCCAAGATGCGGAAAACTCATCACGGAACGCACAGTGACTTGCTCCGTTAAGAACTTGAGCAACCTTCTCATTTACCTCTGAACGCATTTTGATGGCACCCACGCAATGCGCCCCAAAGAACTTCGGCCGTGCTTCCGTATCCAAAAATGATAATATTGGCATGACCCATAAGCGCATATACGCACTCAGCGTCTGTCTTGGAAAATTGAACGTACCTGCCGAATGCCCCATCCC
This sequence comes from Yoonia sp., assembly GCA_028822885.1. Classification (GTDB taxonomy): domain Bacteria; phylum Pseudomonadota; class Alphaproteobacteria; order Rhodobacterales; family Rhodobacteraceae; genus Yoonia. The sequence goes on from JAPKCP010000213.1 coordinate 2,915, forward strand.
AATCGTTTCTCCACCGATCAAGATAAGCGCGTCCTCGTCAAATGTTTGCGTTTCATCCAAATGTGTTGGAAGAGTATCAACCTTATCAAAGCTTAAAATTAGAGCACAATTGTCCGTTGGGCTGTACAAATGAAACTGCGCATCCGGTATTTTTTGGGACAGCAAATGCTGATAGAGCTCTGGGAACATGCAGTCCCCAAAATTTTCTACATCAAAAGTTCCGATTAGACCAATTTTCATAGGTTTAGTACCTTGTAGTGTCGCAAGAAATGCTTGTGGGAAGCTCATGTTTTTGTGGGTTTTTGGTCAAATGGATCACGCGAGAATTTGGGGCCAGAGCCTAGTTCACGTGCCTTTGGAGAAGCCCTACGGTCTTTAGGAAGCGTAGTAGATTTTGGCTCAGATGTATTTGTGTAAGACAGAACATGTGGCGCATGCGAATAACTTGAGTGAAGGTTCCTAGTATGTGCAACTGCGTTGGGCGTCCCTGTATTTTGGCGTACACCTTGTTTCCACTCCGAAGCAAAGCGCGTGAAACTTGACCTCTTTGGATCTAGAGCCTCGGGTAGTGCTTTCTCTTCAGTCTGAGAAGGATCTTCTTCTGGAAGGCGAGTCATCGCCGCACCAATACCGAGGAAAAACATAAATACTGGTAACATTTTGCCGAAGAGCGTCACTGTCCATGCACCCAGGAACAAGCTTGCGGTCCCAATCAGCCAACCCATATAGAGTTTTTGGTAACCGATATCAGCAGTTCGTTGCTTCTTTTGGTAAAGTTTGACGCTTATTATGCCCATGACAATCCAGAGCGCAAACACTGCGGGAATTCCACTATTCATCGCAAGAAATAGCCAGTGGTTGTCAATTGAATCTGTCATCCAGAATGGACGGGTCCAATTTTCAAAGTTTATCCCAACAAACGGATGTCTTCTGACATCATCAATCGAATAATCCCACTGCAACAATCTATAATATGCGGTATGAGGATTGAATGTGAGTGTACCACCGATAAGCTTAATAATGCCTCGGTTGGATACCGCTTCAATCAACACAACAAAGCTGATCAACAGTGTACCAAAGATCATCGTTCGTCTCTTTATTGGCCGGGTAATTTTTTCGATGCCAACTAAGAGAAATTGCATAATTAGAAGCAACAAAGCGGCCGACGACAGAGCCAACAATGTGGCCATTAGCGTGAACGCTGCATGCGAAAGTCGCGCGCCCAGGCTACTCAGGGAATACCACGCCAGACTAAAGAGAGAGGCGCAAAACATACCAAACAAAATTGGGTGTTCAAAGGTAGAAGCCGAACGGAGAAGGCCAACACGCGTATCGTCAGAGATATAGTAATCAAATCCAGTAAGTTTCTGCGGAAGTTCGTGAAGATACCTGTAGTGTGATATCCCTTCCGGAATAGCGAGGATGCCTAGTATTGCCACTGTAACTGACAAGATAAGCGCTAGCCGTATGAATTGAGCGAATGTGACGAGATATGTCCGAGCCACGCAATACGAGATTGCTACCTCCAAAAAAGTCTGCCCGATGATCTCAATACCGGCAGCCCCTCGTTTATAAAAATAGGCTACTGAGACCCAGGAAATAAAGATGATAAAGAATACATCCTCGCTTTGCAGTTTATGATTTGTTATTGAACTAAAAATAACTGGGCCAGCCAATACAAGCAAGAAGAGCCGCGTCGGCGTAATCAGCAATTGCCCAATGTAGAACGAAAACTCGATCGGTATTAGGAACACAAACAGGTACAGCCCAACTATGATGGGCAGGGCAACTTGATCGACAGTTGCGTGTCTGACGGAAAAGCTGGCGGTCACTAAATTCACCTCTTGAAGCTCAGCGTTAGGCATATCTTAAGGTAAGATTGCTCTCAAAGGGTTTCGAATATTCTGTATGCCATTTTTGAAACTGTTGCATTGACTTTCGTAGGCACTTGTTGAGGCCCTTAAGTCACTATCTTCATACGGCTGCTTACACCGCAATCATGGGGTGGTGCGTCATTAGAGCAATGCACAGTGACATTAATCACTTGTGGGTGGGATCCTCCCGTAACTTAACAACTCGACGTCTTGGCGAATAACTTTGGCCGGGTTTCCCGCGACGATGCACCCCGCTGAAACTGATTTTGTGACCACCGAACCCGCACCGACAATGCAGCTATCGCCAATCTCGACACCCGGCAAAATTAATGATCTGCCACCTATAAAGCAGTTCTTCCCAATCCTTGTATGAGCGCGGAGATTGCGTGTCATATCATGAGCTAAAACGCGAACATCAAATGCAATATAGGTGTGAGCCCCGACATGGATTCCTGCAGGATGGGTTTTGTCAAACTTAGCCGACAATGACATTTCCACACTGTGGTGGATATCCATTTTCCAAAATAGCGTAAGCCAAGTTTTCTTTATAAAAACAAATAGCTTACGTAATTTTCGCAGTTCATTTAGGCTGCGCATGAGTAGTTCCTTCAGATTTATTAAGTAGTTGGTAAAGCACACCAAGCCCCGTTGGCATTGCCAATTTGATCACAGTTTGTGAAGGGTTGGACCTGTCCCTCTTTCGTGCCGCCCCAAGTGCTCGTTTAAGCCACCTTGCGTTCGAAAGCGACGGGACTTTTCCAACCCAATGTTGCTTCAGGGACGAAGTTCAACAATCCTCGCCCCAGCATTCAACACACCATCACAAGCAAAGTCCTACATCGCGGGCATGGATTTCTTCATGGGCGCGCGCA
>JAPKCP010000214.1 GCA_028822885.1 Yoonia sp.
GCAGCCGTGAGGACTTTGGGGTGGACCATGCCAGACCCGAGGATTTCAAGCCAGTCGTCGCCTTCGCCAACCTTGAGCGTTCCGCCTTCCCATGAGCAGCGGATGTCGACCTCGGCTGAGGGTTCCGTGAACGGGAAGTGGGAGGCGCGGAAGCGGAGTTCGACGTCGTCAACTTCAAAGAACGCCTTAACGAATTCTTCAAGAACCCACTTTAGGTTCGCCATTGAGATGTCTTTGTCGATGGCGAGGCCTTCGACTTGGTTAAACATGGGCGTGTGCGTTTGGTCGTAGTCGGCACGGTAAACGCGACCCGGGCAGATGATACGGATTGGAGCGCCGTTTGCCTCTAACGACCGGATTTGCACAGGCGATGTGTGGGTCCGTAAGACGTGCGGCGGACGGTCATCACCGTCAGCGCGATGTGTGTAGAACGTGTCCATTTCGGCGCGAGCCGGGTGGTGGCCGGGGATGTTCAGCGCATCGAAGTTGTACCAGTCCGATTCGATCTGGGGGCCTTCAGCGACGGAAAAGCCCATGTCGGCGAAAATCGCGGTGACTTCGTCGGTGACTTGGGAAATTGGGTGAATTGTGCCTGCTGGACGGCTGCGAGACGGCAGTGTCACATCCAGCCATTCGGAGCGGAGGCGTTCGTCGAGGGCAGCATCTTGCAGGCCAGATTTCTTAGCGATGAGGGCACTGTTAATCTCGTCTTTGAGCGCATTCAAAGCGGGACCAGCGGTCTGGCGTTCCTCCGGCGTCATCTTGCCCAGCTCGCGCATCTGCAACGAAATCTCACCCTTTTTGCCAAGGGCCTGCACGCGCAGCCCCTCAAGCACGTTTTCATCACCAGCGTCGGCAATCAGGGTCAGGTATTTAGATTTGAGATCGTCCATGGCGCGCCTCTTGCATGTGTTGCCGTGGACCTAGCGAAATGGAGGGCCGATTACAAGGTTTGCGACGGCGTCAGGCTTGCCGTTCGTGGAAGATAAACCCAAGGAAATTGAGCAAGACTTGGGCCGCCAGAATAGCTGTGCCGCCCGTGTGGTCATAGTCCGGCGCGACCTCAACCAGATCAATCCCCACGACTTTGTTGCGCTTGGACAGGGCCTGCAGCATTTCGAGGACATCATAGTACAGAAAACCACCATGGCTGGGCGTCCCGGTACCCGGCGCAATAGACGGGCAAAAACCGTCGATGTCGATTGTCACATAGACGTTTGCGCCTTTGGGAATACGGTCAATCACGGCTTGTGGTCCAAGCGTGCGCATCTGACGGACGGAAATGATATCAGAGCCCATCGCGCGCGCATCGTCGTAGCCTTCCTTGGCAGTGGAGGACACGTTGCGAATGCCAACTTGAGTTAGGCCAGTCACATAGGGTTTTTCAGCAGCGCGGCGCATCGGATTGCCGTGACCGTTCCGAACACCGTGCCGTTCATCGACGAAATCGAGATGGGCGTCGATTTGTAAGATGTGGATGTCACCGCGGCCTGCAAATGCGTCAATGCAGGGGATATTGATCGAATGATCGCCACCGATGACCACAGGCAGCGCCCCTGCGTCAAGAATTGCGTTCACGCCTTTGGCGATATTGGCATGACTTTGGGTGGTGTCAGTGTGGATGATATCCGCGTCGCCGATGTCAACAATCCGGACATCTTCGCCAAGGTAAGTGCAATCGTCTTCGTGATCATAGGCACCCCCGTGACCAAAGCTGAACAAGGTCGAGGCCTCGCGCACCGCTCGCGGACCGAACCGCGCACCGGGGCGGAACTGCGTACCGAAATCATAGGGTGCGCCAAGGACCGCAACGTCAGCGTCAATGCTGTCCCAATCGGCGACATAGGGCCGTTTGCCGAAGGTCGAGATACCCACAAAGGGCAGGTTCAGGCGACCGGAGTCATAGCCATTTTTTGACATTTGAGATCCCATTTAACTGCAAAGCGCCATCGACGTCTTTTACAAATCAAACGCCTTCAAATCAAAAACGTCAATTCCTGATTCACCAACTGGGGTCCAAACAAACGCAAAAGGGCCACCCAAAATGGGTAGCCCTTCCGTATTCAAATCAGACGGTGTGGCTTAAGCAGCCAATGCGTCTTTTGCTTTGCCGACGATTGTCGCAAATGCATCCGGCTCGTTCACGGCCAGATCAGCAAGAACCTTACGGTCAACTTCGATGCCAGCCATAACCAAACCGTTGATGAACTTGGAATAGTTCAGGTCTGTATCAATTGACCGTACACCAGCGTTGATCCGCTGAATCCACAATGCGCGGAAGTTCCGCTTGCGATTGTGACGGTCGCGGGTTGCATACTGGTTCGCTTTTTCGACGGCCTGCTTCGCGACCTTGAAGGTCTTGGAGCGACGGTCGTAATAACCTTTTGCCGCATCAAGAACTTTCTTGTGACGACGATGAGTGACTGTACCACCTTTAACGCGCATATCTCAAATCCCTCTAGGTTAACGTGCGTAAGGCATCATTGATTTTACGATACCCTCGTCAGCTTTGCAAAGCGTGGTCGTGCCACGTGCGTTACGGAGGAACTTGTTCGAGCGCTTGATCATACCGTGCTGTTTGCCCGCTTGGGCAGCAACGATACGACCAGAGGCCGTCGTTTTGAACCGCTTTTTGCAGCTCGATTTTGTCTTCATCTTAGGCATTTCCGTCTCCTCTTGAGTTCGGTTGAACGCACGACTCGGCATGCCAAGTAGGCCGGTCGCGCGGTAAGAAGCGTTTCTTTAGGTCTGGGCGGTCTGAAAGGCAAGCGATAAGTGGGCAAATCCTGCCCACTGGCGCCAATTTAGTTCATGACTTTGCCGATAACCCGCACAAAGACCTCGGGTATCGTTTCAAAGCTGTAAGCGCTGGGGCGTTCATTCATCGCATACCCGATCATAAGGCCGCCGATAAGCACTACAATCGCAGGCACACGTGGCGTCCTACTGTCAGAGAACGCCGAAACAATAGCCGGGATAGACAACACCACAATGATGAAGCCAACGACGAAAATCATATCTGTATTCATGCTGGCCCCTTGCGATTGCTCTGCTTTAGAACAGATTAATCAGCATCTGACGCAAAAATCAATCTCTCTGAACAAGGGGCAACCCGCAGAATATTCGTGGACCCCGGCGTGTTAAACGGCACACCCGCCGTCACAACGACCATATCGTTTTCGTCTGCCAGTCCTTCTGCCTTTGCGGCACGCACGGCTGCGACCACAGCGTCCTTAAAACGATCAACACTGCCCGTCACCACGCAATTAGTGCCCCAAGACAGACACAACCGCCGGGCTGTTTTGACGACACTCGTCATCGCAACGATTGGCACACGTGGCCGTTCGCGCGAGACCAAAAGCGCCGTTGTCCCAGACTGGGAGAAGCAGCAAATTGCTTTGACGTCGGTCGTTTCCGCAATTTCACGGGCCGCAGAGACGATACCGTCCGCCACAGTTTTGCCGCCAGTTTTGCGCGACGCCTCCATGATCTCAGTGTAGGTCGGATCAGCTTCGACTTCAGCTGCGACGTTGTTCATCGTCATCACGGCCTCAATCGGGTAGGAACCGGCAGCCGATTCAGCGGACAGCATGATCGCATCGGTACCTTCATAGATTGCAGTTGCAACGTCGGACACCTCTGCCCGCGTTGGCATGGGTGAATCAATCATCGATTCGAGCATCTGCGTCGCGACAATCACAGGTTTCGCAGCCGCACGGCATTTGCGGATCAACTGCTTTTGGATCGGCGGCACGTTCTGCACTGGCAGTTCCACACCAAGATCGCCACGCGCGACCATAATGCCATCAGACACAGCAAGGATTTCATCAAACGCCGTCACAGCGTTCGGCTTTTCAATCTTGGACAGGATCGCAGCACGCCCCTTGCAAAGTGCACGCGCCTCTAGAACATCAGCGGCACGCTGCACAAAGGACAGGGCCAGCCAATCCACGCCAAGTTCGCACACGAATTCGAGGTCCTTGAGGTCTTTGGGGGACAACGCAGCCAATGGCAGCGTCACATCTGGCACGTTCACGCCCTTGCGGTTGGAAATCATACCGCCAACGACAACTTCGCAATTGGCGAAGGTCGCGCCACAATCTTTGACCTGCAGTTTGATCTTACCGTCGTTAACCAACAGGTGCGCACCCGGCTCAAGCGCGTCGAAAATCTCTTTGTGCGGTAATTGCACACGGGCCACGTCACCGGGAGCATCATCAAGGTCGAGCCGAAATGGCGCGCCCGGGATTAGCTCTACGCCGTTGTCGTTTGCAAACACACCAACACGCAGTTTTGGCCCCTGAAGGTCAGCCAGAATTGCGATTGGGCTGTTGAGGTCTTTTTCAACTTGGCGAATAATTTCATGGCGGACTTTGATTTCAGCGTGATCACCATGAGACATGTTGAGACGGAAAACATCTGCGCCCGCTTCAACCAACTTGCGGATCATCTCGTAATCATTGGACGCAGGTCCAAGGGTAGCGACAATTTTGACATTGCGGTGACGTCTCATACGGGTGATCCTTATACTTCAACTTCGCGAGCGTTAGCGTTAACACTGATTATCGCCCTTATTACGCAAAAGCCCGGACGTCACAACTGCACTTACCCTTATTCTCATGAAACGATTATGACAGTTCAATACTATACTATCCATGAACCCGCTTTGCCGTCTCGCTGGTTGATCACCTGTGACCACGCTACCAATCAGGTGCCCGACTGCGTCAATGGTGGCGATTTAGGCCTACCACCTGCTGATATGGAGCGGCACATTGCGTACGATATCGGGGCCGCAGGCGTCACACGAATGTTGGCTGATGCACTGGGCGGGACTGCAATCTTATCCGACTTTTCGCGCCTCGTGATTGACCCAAACCGTGGAGAAGACGACCCAACATTGCTGATGCGCCTGTATGACGGCACGATTATTCCAGCAAACCGCCACGCGGATGCAGTAGAAAAAGAGCGCCGTTTAGATCTGCTACACCGGCCTTATCACGCAACGTTGTCGGACCTTGCAGCACGTCGTCCAGATACTGTGATCTGTTCAATTCATTCGTTCACCCCACAACTGCGAGGCCGTGCGCCACGCCCATGGGAGGTTGGCGTCCTCTACGCTGACGATAATCGGCTTGCCCGCCCATTGATGGCGGCGTTTGAGGCCGAAGGCTGGTGCGTTGGTGACAATGAACCCTACGTTGGTTACTTTCCTGGAGATTCGATTGATCAGCACGCAACACGCCACAGCCGTCCAAACGTTCTCATCGAAGTACGCAATGATTTGATTGCCGATGCAGCTGGGCAGACCTTGTGGGCAGGCCGACTTGCCTCAATATTAGACAAAGTTCTGGCCGAAACCGGCCTTTGAAAAGGAATTCCCATGGACGACAAAACCCGCATCGAGATTGAGGCTGCAGCCTTTCGCCGCCTGCAAAAACACATGCTAGAAGACCGGCCTGACGCCCAAAACATCGACATGATGAACCTTGCTGGATTCTGCCGGAATTGCCTCAGCCGTTGGTATCAAGAAGCTGCAAATGAGCGTGGCGTCACGATGGACAAAGACGCTGCGCGCGAGGCGTTCTACGGGATGCCCTTCG
>JAPKCP010000018.1 GCA_028822885.1 Yoonia sp.
ACATCGCTGACACCAGTAAACGCATGAAGCAAACCCAAGATAAGACCAGCGCAGACATCCGGGTCGATAACTCTTTCATAATCATACTTTCCCTACGTCAAAATAGCAGTTCGGAAGTCCTCGCAGTTAGCTTCGAGATTGGTGTCTTCGCTTGGCGTCAAACGGAGCGGTTCCAGTTCATGCATCCGGCCAAAAAGCTGGGGGCTTATGTCAAGCAGAAGCGGCACGTACCCGCCACGAGCACTACATTGATGATTGAGGGCTCAATGGCTCCAATGACAACCATCGTTCATAGTGGGCCTTGTGCTCTGTAAAACACTATTTACGCTAACTTTTTAGGTTTATGTTGATTAACGTGAGATTCAGCGTATGACCTTAAATATGGTGTTTCTCTTTGGGAATTATCGGTTCGCAGGTGTAGTTCCACTTGGAATTCATACATCACTAAAAACTTTAGTTAGGAATAATAAAATGAAGACTGTACTTTTTTTCGTAATCTTGGGCCTTGCCGCGTGTTCTTCAACTAGCGGGACTGCATCTATTGCATCTGACACAACATTGATTGCAACGATCTAAAACACTAATTAGTCGAGCTAGATCATTCAGTTTCAACCTTGCAAATAGCGAGGTTGAAACAACTAGTTTATGTTAGTTCAAGGCATCTCGAAGCTATGAGTATTTGATAAGCTCATTGTCTTAGCAGCGAGTGTGATCAGCTCACTTCGCTGACTAAAAATAAAACCACTGAAATGCTGCTCTCTTCAGGGGTGGCTAAATTTGACAGCTCACGGCAGCATTCTGACGCGGTCACCAAAGCCCGGTTTAGGCAATTCTTGACATATCTAAACTCCAATGAGTGCAAATGCTGCAGTAGCATCCTCGGGAAATAAGAGCTCTAAGCTAGCTCTAGCACGTCACAAAACAGCTCAGTAGCCCCGCCAGATCCATCCGCCACCCAGTACGCGCGTCCCATCAGGGTCATAGAACACGCAGGCTTGACCCGGTGAAACGCCTTCTTCGGCGACGAGCAGTTCGACCTCTGCCTCTGTATCAGAGATTGGCCGCAATACCGCGTCGATTGGGGGCCGGGTTGAACGGACTTTAACGGCGATTTTGCGCTCACCACCGGCAAGAAACCCGCCATCTCCAAGCCAGTTGATTTCCCGCAAGGGGACTTGGCGGGTCGCCAGCAGCGCTTTTGGGCCAACAATCACGTGTTTCGCATCCACGTCCAACCGCACCACATACAGCGGATCAGCTAGCCCACCGATGCCAAGCCCACGTCTTTGGCCAATCGTATAGTGGATTACGCCGTGATGTTGGGCCAACACGTTTCCGTCCATGTCCACGATATCGCCAGGTTCCGCAGCACCGGGGCGAAGTTTCTTGATGACGGACGCGTAATCGCCGTTGGGCACAAAGCAAATATCTTGACTGTCGGGCTTGTCGGCCACGCTAAGCCCGTATTTGGCGGCAAGCGCACGGGTCTCATCTTTGCTTTTCAGATGGCCAAGCGGGAAGCGTAGATAATCAAGCTGGTCTTGCTTGGTTGAGAACAGAAAATACGACTGGTCGCGATTCGAATCGCCTGCAGTGTGCAGCTCTGCCCCTGCATCACCCATCATGCGTTGAATATAATGGCCAGTAGCCATGCAATCGGCGTCTAAATCACGAGCGGTTTCCAATAGGTCTTTGAACTTCACCCGCTCGTTGCACCGTATGCAGGGAACCGGCGTCGCACCGGCAAGGTAGCTGTCGGCAAATTCATCAATCACCGCCTCGCGGAAGGTATTCTCATAATCAAGAACGTAGTGTGGAAACCCCATTTCCTCTGCAACACGTCGCGCATCATGGATATCACGGCCCGCACAGCACGCCCCTTTTTTTGCCAAAGCAGCGCCATGATCGTACAACTGCAGCGTAACGCCGACAACATCGTAGCCTTCTTCAGCAAGTTGGGCTGCAACTACAGAGCTATCTACGCCACCCGACATTGCAACCACGACCCGTGTTTCTGCGGGTGTTTTAGCAAAACCGAGCGAATTTAGCGGTTGGTCGAGGGACATATTCACACCATTTTTTAAAGGGCTTTGTGCGCATTTCCACTAAATTTCAACAAAATGCAAGGAACTCTGTTCTGGCAAGCTTACCGAAACTTAAGTGATGTGCCTCATATGTCTTTGCAAGTTACCATTGCAAAGGGAAGTAAGATGTTTTTGCGAAAGATAGATGGGCCACGGTCAGTGACCCTGCCTGACGGGTCGATCATGACCCGTGCAGATTTACCGCAGGAAGATACGCGTCGGTGGGTCGCCTCACGCAAGGCGGCGGTGATTAAAGCCGTTGGTGCGGGGTTAGTCACGCGCGCTGAGGCGTTGGAGCGGTATAGTTTGTCTGATGATGAGTTTTCAGAGTGGGAAATGGCGGTGTCAGAACACGGTGAAGCCGCGTTAAAAACAACAGCATTGCAACGCTATAGACAACCTTAGCGCGAAATGACATCTTTCAACTAACCGGTAACGCGTCATTAACTATTGTCGCCATAAGGTGGTGGTACCACGAAAAAGCGGAGAGAACTGATGCGTGTACTGCTGGTCGAAGACGATCCTACGACATCCAAAAGCATTGAGCTAATGCTGACACATGCCAATTTGAATGTCTATGCGACTGACCTTGGGGAGGAAGGGATCGATTTGGCGAAGTTGTATGATTACGATCTAATCCTTCTGGACCTCAATCTGCCTGATATGAACGGGCATGAGGTGTTGCGACAACTCAGGATGAGCCGCATTAGCACACCCATTCTTATCCTTACAGGCGACGATAGTACTGAAGGTAAAATAAAAGGATTTGGTTTTGGTGCAGATGACTATCTGACAAAGCCATTCCATCGTGAGGAATTGATTGCACGCATTCATGCAATCATCCGACGGTCGAAAGGCCATGCGCAGTCGATCATCAAGACTGGCCGCATATCTGTCAACCTAGACGCGAAGACTGTTGATGTTGGGGGGGCGACGGTTCACCTCACTGGAAAAGAATATCAGATGCTTGAGTTGTTGAGCCTGCGAAAAGGCACGACACTGACAAAAGAGATGTTCCTGAACCATCTTTACGGCGGTATGGACGAGCCTGAATTGAAGATCATCGATGTATTTATTTGCAAGCTTCGTAAGAAGCTCAGCAATGCAACGGACGGTGAAAACCACATTGAGACTGTTTGGGGGCGTGGCTACGTACTGCGCGACCCAGAGGTAGGCGCGAATGAAGAACGGATTGCTGTTGGGGCCTAGCCGCGACCGATGCATGACGATGAATAATGATCAGGGTGACCGATCTGGCTGGACGCGCTAGATCGGTCGCACTAAAACTTTGCAAATCCGCCGTACTGGCGTTTGGTGTGCAAAGGGCAAAGCAATGTCGCAGGAAAATGCGGAAAGTAATGTTAAAGACCTGCTGACGATCAACGCCGCTGATGTTGTCGCAGCGGATGCAGTGGGGCTACTCGAAAGGCTGGCCAGTCTTCTTGGCAATGCAAACACTGCGTACCACACGCAGGATGATCCAGCTTTCGATGATGCGACTTATGATAGATTGAAACGTCTTAATCTAACGATTGAAACTGCTTTTCCACATCTAAAAGCTGCGCAAAGCCCGTCGGATCAGGTTGGTGCATCCGTATCTGAGAAGTTCACCAAAATCACGCATGCCGTTCGGATGTTATCGCTTGGGAACGCCTTCAACACAGGCGATGTCGCTGATTTTGAAAAAAGTGTCCGGAAGTTTCTGAATATTGGGGATGAAACGCCGCTTTCATTTACCGCTGAACCAAAGATAGACGGCTTATCGCTATCGCTTCGGTATGAAAACGGATCACTAAAACAGGCGGCGACACGCGGCGACGGTACCGTTGGCGAAAACGTTTTAGCCAACGCTTTGACAATTTCGGATATTCCCCAGCAGATTTCAGGAGCGCCTGACGTGCTGGAAGTTCGTGGCGAGGTCTACATGAGCCATAGTGACTTCGCCGCGCTAAATGACCGTCAGATTGAAAGTGGCGGCAAGACATTTGCAAACCCACGTAATGCGGCTGCAGGATCGTTGCGGCAGCTTGATTCTGCGATAACAGCTGCCAGACCTCTTCGGTTTTTTGCATACGCTTGGGGCGAGGTGTCTGCACCTTTGGCGGATACGCAAACGGGCGCCATTGCAAAGCTTGCGTCGCTTGGGTTTAGTACCAATCCGTTAACCAAAACCTGTCGTAGTGCCGCGGACATGACGGCACATTATGACAGCATCGGCGGTCAGCGCGCTGATCTTGGATACGACATTGATGGCGTTGTTTATAAGGTGGATGATCTTGAGCTGCAACGTAGGTTAGGGTTCAGATCAACAACGCCCCGTTGGGCAATTGCGCACAAATTCCCTGCAGAATTAGCTTGGACAACGCTTTTGGCCATCGATATTCAAGTTGGCCGCACGGGCGCATTGTCGCCTGTTGCACGGCTTGCGCCAGTGACAGTTGGCGGCGTGGTTGTATCAAACGCAACTTTGCACAACGAAGATTACATTACAGGTTTTGGCGGTGACGGAGCCCCCATTCGTGAGGGCCGCGATTTGCGGATCGGTGATTTGGTTCAGGTCTACCGGGCTGGTGACGTCATTCCTAAAATCCGAGATGTGGATTTATCAAAACGCCCCTCCAGTTCTGTCCCCTATATATTTCCCAATACTTGTCCTGAATGTGGATCGCCCGCTTCGCGCGAAGCAGGTGACGTTGTGCGCCGATGTACTGGTGGCTTAATTTGCCCGGCCCAAGCTGTTGAAAAGTTGAAGCATTTTGTGGGACGCAGTGCGTTTGACATCGAAGGGCTTGGTGCCAAGCAGGTTGAGTATTTTTATAACGACGCGGCGCTAGCGATCAAAGAGCCTGCAGACATTTTCACACTTCGTGCACGTAACAATGCGGATTTCACAAAGCTTGAAAACCGGGACGGATTTGGCAAGACAAGTGTGAATAACCTGTTTGACGCGATTGATGAAAAGCGACGCATCCCTTTGGACAGACTGGTTTTCTCGCTTGGGATTCGTCATGTCGGCGAGGCTGGTGCGTCCCTTTTGGCTAACCATTATGGCAGTTGGACTGCTTTAGCGGACGCTGTTGATACCGCTATTGTTGGCGAAGGCCCGTCGTGGGATGATCTTTTGGCGATTGATGGCGTCGGAGCGGTCATGGCTAACTCATTCCTTGATGCGTTGCATAACACGGCTGAACGGGCCTCTATCAATCGGTTAGTGGCTGAATTGAACGTCCAAGACGCTGTGATCAGGGACACTTCGGACAGCCCCGTTGCGGGCAAAACGGTCGTGTTTTCAGGGACGTTGGAAAAAATGACCCGCGCAGAGGCGAAGGCCCGCGCCGAAACATTGGGCGCAAAGGTATCTGGATCGGTCAGTGCCAAGACGGACCTGCTGATTGCGGGACCGGGTGCTGGATCGAAGGCCAAAAAGGCCGCTGAATTAGGCGTCAAAACTGTGGATGAGGACGGCTGGTTGGCGCTGATTGGTGACGCATGAGCGGACGGCCAGACGTTCTTTTCCCGCTGTTTGCAGGTCTACAAACGCTTGATGGGATTGGTCCAAAAACGGCTCTGACACTTCAGGACGCTGGCATCGAAAAGCCACGCGATATTCTGATGACCCTACCAATGAGCGGTGTTGACCGTCAATTGCGCGGATCGGTGCGCGATATTGTTGCGCCGGCCGTTGCCACTGTAACGGTGACGGTTGGCGCACATTATCCCCCTGCAACGCGTGGGCGTCCATATCGCGTCCACGTGACGGATGAACAAATGGAGTTTCAACTCGTGTTTTTTCATGCACGGGCGGAATATTTGCAAAAGGTCCTGCCAACTGGGCAAAAGCGGATTGTTTCAGGCAAGGTTGAGATTTTCGATAGTATCGCTCAGATGGTTCATCCCGATCACATTGTAACCCCTGATGAAGTGACGACATTTCCTGCGTTTGAGCCAGTTTATCCGTTGCACGCTGGGATTACGCAGAAACTAATGTGGAAAGCGACCCGGTCTGCGTTGGAAAAGTCACCTGAGGTTTCAGAGTGGATTGATGCAGAATTGGTCAAGCGCGAAGGCTGGCCGAATTGGTTTGAAGCGTTCACGCGGGCGCATACGCCCGAAACCATGCAGGACCTATCGCCAGAACATCCGGCGCGGGCGCGTTTGGCCTATGATGAGCTGTTCGCCCATCAGATTACGCTCGCATTGGCGCGTGCTGTTGCCCGTAAAGGTAAAGGATTTGGATCAAAAGGTACTGGAGCTTTGCAGCGTAAAGTATTGGACGCATTGCCATACAATCCAACGGGTGCGCAATCGCGTGCAGTATCTGAGATTACAGCAGACATGGCCTTGCCGCTCAAGATGAACCGGCTTTTGCAAGGCGATGTGGGGTCGGGCAAAACGCTCGTGGCGCTGATGGCATTGCTCGTTGTTGTGGAATCTGGCGGGCAGGGTGTCATGATGGCCCCAACCGAAATCCTTGCGCGGCAGCATCTGGATGGGTTGCAACCGTTGGCCGCTGATGCAGGCGTTCGGCTTGAAATTTTGACTGGCCGCGACAAAGGCAAGGGGCGTGCAGAAAAGTTGCAGGCGCTTGTGGACGGTGACATTCAAATTTTGGTCGGCACCCATGCCGTGTTTCAAAAAGATGTGTTTTTCCATGATTTGCGGCTGGCTGTGATTGATGAACAGCACAGGTTTGGTGTGGCCCAGCGGATGGAATTGGGCGCAAAAGGGCAGGCGGTTGATGTGCTGGTCATGACAGCAACCCCAATCCCACGATCGCTGGCGCTGGCGCAATACGGTGATATGGATGTGTCAGTTCTGGACGAAAAGCCACCAGGTCGGACGCCCGTACAAACGGCTTTGGTATCGACCGACCGCATGGACGAAGTCGTTGAGAAACTTCGCAAAGCTGTGGCTGACGGAAAGCAGGCCTATTGGGTTTGCCCACTGGTTGAGGAAAGCGAATTCCTAGATATGACCGCCGCCGAAGAGCGATTCAAGCGGTTGCGCGCAGCCTTGGGTGAAGGTGTCGTTGGGTTGGTACACGGTCAAATGCCCCCTGCCGACAAAGACGCTGCGATGGCCAAATTTGTTGCGGGTGAGACCAAGGTTTTGGTTGCGACAACAGTAATTGAGGTTGGGGTGAATATTCCCAACGCATCGATCATGATGATTGAACGCGCTGAGACGTTTGGTCTTGCGCAATTGCACCAGTTACGGGGCAGGGTTGGGCGTGGCTCTGCGGCCTCGACTTGTTTGCTGTTGTTTCAAGAGCCGATGTCGGAAACTGGGCGGCGTCGTTTGGAAATTCTGCGCGAAACTGAGGACGGGTTCCGCATTTCTGAGGAAGACCTGATGATGCGCGGTGCTGGTGACGTGATTGGGACGGCGCAATCGGGGCTGCCACGCTTTCGGATCGCTGATTTGGAACGTCAGGCAGGATTGATGCAGATTGCCCAAAGTGACGCCAGAAAACTGCTGTCGGATGATCCAGCGTTGGAAACGGCACGCGGGAAGGCCGTCCGAGTTCTACTTTGGTTAATGGAACAAGACAAAGCGATCCGTTTAATATCAGTGGGTTAACGTTTCAGCACCGAAAATTCTCACAAATGTTCTCATAAAGTTCTTTACAGAGCGCGCGCCTTATGAGAACAAAGGAGCAACAGAACAAACCAGCAACAAGGAGCGCTAGAATGGCCAAAGATATCAAATCTGCACTGATACGCAGTAGCGATACGATCATCTCTGACGCTCTTGGTGTTGCCGCTTTGTGTGTTATGTTGTTTGTCGGCCTATCGTTGCCCGCGATGGTCTGACCTGCCCGGGTGACATGTTCGGTCCAAGTAAATTGCCTGTCCCACCTCGCATTTACGAAACCTACTGTCCCAGTCCTGATTGCGGGGTTTTGCCTCCCCTCGTTAAGGACCATTGGACCGGACATGTGATCCAACTTACTGCCGCCGCCATCCTTGCCCGGATGCGCGGCGGTTTTTTCTTTTTGAAGGGAGTTAAACTGGAGCTTGTGCCACGATGATGGCTTCAAGTGTTGCATCAAATGCCAACAGGATCGATGCATGTCGGTTTTTGTAATCTTTTGCGGGCTCTAGGACATCAAGACCATCGAACGGGGCTGCTGGCACTGGGCCATCGGTTTTCAGCATTGCTTGTAACTGATCACGCCCGTTCTGGATTTGATCGGGTGTCAGCCCGACGACTGCATTGCCAATAACGGAGGCCGCTGCTTGACCAAGGGCACAAGCCTTCACGTCTTGCGCGTAATCGCTGACTTTGCCGTCTGTCATCATAATATCAACCGTGACAGTGGACCCACAAAGTGGCGACCGCTTTTTAGCTGTCCCATCTGGCGTCGCAATCCGCACAGTCCGCGGCATATCCGCTGCCAACGCTAGAATACGCCCAGAATAGAGTTTGATCATATCAATTTCAGCTGACACGGCATTTGCCCTTTCACATTACTCCTCTTAGATATGCCCAGACAGTGACATTGCAAAGGCCTTAACCATGACATTTGACCCCAAGACACTGACGTTTAATGACGCAGGTTTGATCCCTGTGATCGCCCAAGACGCCGAGACCCTAGAGGTTTTGATGATGGCATGGATGAACGCTGCCGCTGTCACAAAGACGTTAGAGACGGGTAAAGTGACCTATTGGTCCCGGTCCCGGCAAGCCTATTGGATCAAGGGTGAAACTAGCGGGCACACGCAGGCCCTCGTTGCAATGCGGCTTGATTGTGATCGCGATTGTCTATTGGTGACTGTGCGCCAGATTGGGGCTGCCTGTCACACAGGGCGGCGGACCTGTTTCTATACCGGTGTTGAGACGGGGCGTGAGATTGAGTTGATGGGACCTGACGTCTGATCGGTCCTCCGGGGAGAGTGTTAAGCGCCAGATGAAATGGGAAGGCCAACCATGCGGCGAATATCAGTCAGAGTTACCCCTTCAGCGCGGTATTTTGAAAGCGCGCGCGAATGGTCGATCTTGGCGAGGCGCTTGCCGGATGCGTCCATAATCAGCCTGTGATGATAGTAAATCGGTGTCGGCCACCCCATGAGATGCTGCAAGATCAAATGGATCGGGGTCGAAGGCGCAACATCTTCGCCCCGAATGACATGGGTCACCCCTTGGTTCGCGTCATCGTGAGTGCAGGCAAGGTGGTAGGCCGGATCGCAGGTATCTTTGCGTCGCAGGATTGGTGAGCCAATGGTCTTTATGACGTCTGCTGTTGTGAAATTTTTGATCAGGGGAACGCCACAGCCAGTTTCGATGAAGTGTAGCTGATCAGGCAAAAAGGCGCGTGCCTTTTGTAGGTTGAGGCGTAGCGCATCTGTGGGCGCTGCATCAGTCATCTTACGGTGTTCACACGTGCCCGGATAAATTGGACCGTCCGGGCCGTGTCCTGCGCCAGTCTCGAGAAGGGCACGTCGATTGCAATCGCAGGGGAACATCAATCCCTTTTGATTAAGCAAATTTAAGGCGGCTTGATAATCGTCTAAATGGTCGGATTGGCGCAGTGGCGTCGGCCATGTGCAACCAAGCCACGCGAGATCAGCAATGATTGCTGCTTCATGTTCTGGGCGGCACCGCGTGCTGTCGGTGTCTTCGATCCGCACAAGAAAACCTCCCTGTGCGGACTGCGCCATATCATACGCCAACAACGCCGAATAAGCATGCCCAAGATGAAGCGGCCCAGTCGGCGAAGGGGCGAACCGCGTTATCAAGCGACAGCGAGTGCGGGTTGTCCAAGCCAGTCTTGCCAATCGATTTTGGCGCGATCTGTGTAGCCTTTGTAGCGTTCTTTGCGACCCCGACGTCCACCTTTCATGCCATCAAGTGGCGGAAACAGGCCAAAGTTAACGTTCATTGGCTGGAACGTCTTTGCATCAGCGCCGCCAGTGATATGCGAGACAAGCGCGCCCATCGCCGTAGTATTCGGAACTGGCGCAAGTGTTTCACCGGTCAGTTCGGCAATGGCCATACGTCCCGCGAGAAGACCCATAGCGGCGCTTTCTACATAACCTTCGACGCCAGTGATCTGACCCGCAAACCTGAGATTGGGTTTGGAACGCAATCGCATTTCATGGTCAAGCAAGGTCGGTGAGTTAATGAACGTGTTCCGGTGAATGCCGCCAAGTCGGGCGAATTCAGCATTCTCTAACGCTGGAATCATTTGCAAAACAGTCTTTTGCGCGCCGTACTTCATCTTGGTTTGAAAGCCAACAATATTGTAGAGCGTCCCAAGCGCGTTATCACGGCGCAATTGCACAACGGCGTATGGCTTGTTCTCTGGATCGTTTGCGTTTGTCAGGCCAACTGGCTTCATGGGGCCAAAACGAAGGGTTTCACGTCCACGTTCTGCCATAACCTCAATCGGGAGGCACCCGTCGAAATAACCTGCCGTTTCGCCTTCTTTGAACTCAGTTTTCTCAGCAGCAAGGAGCGCATCGATGAATTCTTCGTACTGGATTTTGGTCATTGGGCAGTTGAGATAGGCTGTCTGTTCTTCGACCGTCTCGCCCTTATCGTAGCGTGACTGCATCCATGCGACGTCCATGTTGATGCTCTCGTGGTAGAGGATAGGGGCTATCGCATCGAAAAAAGCCAACGCTTCTGCGCCAGTTTCCTGCTGGATTGCTGCGGCAAGTGAGCCGGAGGTCAGTGGTCCAGTTGCTACGATCCAAAGTCCATCGGATGGAAGTTCTGTAACTTCTTCATAAGAAACAGAGACGTTAGGATGCGCTTTTAATGCTGCTGTGACGCTTTCCGCAAAGGGATCACGGTCCACAGCAAGTGCACCACCCGCGGGGATACGGTGCTTTTCAGCGATGCCCATAATCAACCCGCCAGCTTGGCGCATTTCCCAATGCAGCAAGCCCACAGCGTTCTGTTCGCTGTCATCAGAACGAAAGGAATTGGAGCACACCATTTCGCCCAAATTGCCAGTGCGATGGGCGAAAGTAGCCACTTTGGGCCGCATCTCGTGAATGATCACGTTGATGCCAGCGTTTGCGGCTTGCCATGCAGCCTCTGCGCCGGCCATGCCGCCGCCAATGATATTGAGTGTATGTGTCATGATCCGGGATGTAACCCGAACCATGTGTTTTGCAAAGGGGACGCGGTAATAAACAGCGTTTAGAAACCAGGGAGAATTTCAAACAGGCTACGCTGTTTAAAGGTAGTTCCGCGATCTGCACCAAAGGCGATCCGGGCACCAAGACCAACAAATGTCTGATCCGCTTCAACGCCGCCAGTTTTTGCTGAAACGTTTCCAATTTCTGCGTAAAACTGTGGGCCACCAAAAATCTCATACTGACCACCAATGGCGATCCGGCTCAAGCTTCTGTCGTCAACATCGGTAAAACCACCACTTCCGGTAGCAGAAAATCCATTTGAAAATGAATAGTTGGCGTCAAAACCATAGACTAACGCGTCATCACTTACACCCTCAAGTTGGCCAAGAAAGGCCTCAACATCCGCATCGCCAAATTCGGTTCCGGCTTCAACCCCATAGAGGGCCTGAGCATCAGCGCTGTCAACTGAATCGGCTCCGTAAAAAACGCCAAATGATGTCATTTCATCAAGATTATAGATACCGTGGACAGTCACACTCGACGCATTTGTGCTAATATTATCAAGCCGATAGCCTGAAATATCAAAGCTGAGCGCGAAATTGCGGTTGAACGCATATTCAAGCGAACCAGAATAGGTTGTTCCACCAAAATCACCACCGTCAGTTGGCGCGCTGTATTCAATGCCAAGCGATCCGCCGGTGACTTGTGCTGCTGCGGGGGACGTTACTGCCATGATGGCAGCAGCAAGTGCTACTTTTCGAAACATACCATACCTCAATTTTTTAATGGCGCGTCAACGCGCGCCTTGAGGTTGTGGATAAGTCATTGCCCGCGTCACTGCAACATTTTCAGAGACGCGGGTTTGAATTTGTTACGCTGGTGCATCACCTTCGGGAATGATTTCAGCGTCTTCGGCTTCTTCTTGCTCAGCGATCCAAGCAACGCTGACAACAAATTCTTTCTTTGCAGTGTCGAACACCTTAATGCCGCCCGCAGAGCGAGAGCGGAAGCTGATGCCTTCGACAGGCACACGGATCGATTGACCTGCAGAGGTAACGAGCATGATTTGATCGCCCATCTCAACAGGGAAGCTGGACACGATTTCGCCGCCACGCATGGCTTTGTCCATTGCAGTCACGCCCATTCCGCCACGTCCACGCACCGGATAATCGTGTGATGACGACAACTTACCAGACCCTTTTGATGTGATTGTAAGGATCAAATTTTCAGCTGCCGACATTTCAGCGTAGCGTTCAGGGCTAATTGCCCCTGGTGCTGCTTCTTCGTCCTCAACCTCGGCATCGTCAGCCAAACCAGCCATGGCACGACGCATTTTCAGGTATGCTGCACGTTCATCCGCTTCCGCGTTAAAGTGGCGGATGATGGACATGGAGACAATCTTATCGTCGCCTTGCAATCTAATGCCACGCACACCCACGGACGCACGCGAGTTGAAGACACGCACGTCGGTCGCTGGAAAGCGGATTGCCCGGCCCGAGTTAGTGACAAGCATCACGTCATCATCGTTGGATGCGATGCGAGCATTGATAAGGGTCGTATTCTCGTGTTCGCCTTCAAACTTCATCGCTATTTTGCCGTTGGTCTTCACATTTGTGAAGTCTGACAAGGCGTTACGGCGCACAGTTCCAGCAGACGTCGCAAAGACAACTTGCAAGTCTGCCCATTCTTCCTCGGGCCGATCTACAGGCATAATTGCTGCAATCGACACACCCGGTGGAATTGGCAGAATGTTGACGATGGCTTTACCCTTGGCGGTACGTGATCCAAGCGGCAGGCGCCAAGTCTTGAGCTTGTAAACCATACCGTCCGTCGTGAAGAACAGCAGCTGCGTGTGGGTGTTAGCCACGAAAAGGGTCGTGACCACGTCTTCTTCTTTGGTGGCCATTGATGACAAGCCCTTACCGCCGCGGCGTTGTGCGCGGAAGTCCGTCAAAGCAGTCCGTTTGATGTACCCACCAGAGGTCACGGTAACGACCATGTCCTCTTTTTCGATCAGGTCTTCGTCTTCCATATCGCCAGACCAATCGACGATCTGCGTGCGACGTGGGACAGCATATAGGTCCCGAATTTCTGTCAGCTCATCACGGATGATCTGCATGATCCGTTCACGGGATCCAAGTATATCAAGGTATTCACGGATTTTCGCTGCAAGTTCTTGAAGTTCGTCAGTGACTTCTTTGACACCGATTTGCGTCAGACGTTGAAGACGCAATTCAAGGATCGCACGGGCCTGTGTTTCAGAAAGGTTATAAGTCCCATCGTCGTTGGCCGTGTGGGTCGGATCATCAATCAGCGCGATGTATTCCAGCAGTGTTTCGGCAGGCCATTTGCGCGTCATCAACTTGTGACGTGCCTCTGACGCGTCAGCAGAAGACCGGATCGCCGCAACAATTTCGTCGATATTCGTAACAGCAACAGCCAAACCGCACAGGATATGAGACCGTTCGCGGGCCTTGCGCAGCATGTAAGCAGTGCGGCGGGCGACAACTTCTTCACGGAAATCAACAAAGTTGGTTAGGAAACTGCGAAGCGTCAGCTGCTCTGGCTTCCCACCATTGAGCGCAAGCATGTTACAGCCAAAGTAAGTCTGCATCGGCGTAAATCGGAAGAGTTGGTTCAAAACCACTTCTGCAGTCGCGTCCCGTTTTAGTTCAACAACAACCCGTACACCGTTGCGATCGCTTTCATCTTGGACGTGGGAAATGCCTTCGATTTTCTTATCACGAGCTGCTTCCGCAATCCGGTCAATCATCGAGGATTTGTTAACCTGATATGGGATTTCGTCGATGACCACAGCCCAACGGTCTTTGCGAATTTCCTCAATATGGGTTTTCGCGCGGATGATGACAGAGCCTCTGCCTTCAAGATACGCTTTGCGCGCACCTGAACGCCCCAGCATGATGCCGCCGGTTGGGAAATCAGGGCCGGGGACGTATTCAATCAACTCCTCAATCGACAAATCAGGGCTGTCGATCAACGCCAGTGTTGCGTTGATGACTTCGCCTAGGTTATGCGGCGGGATGTTAGTTGCCATGCCGACCGCGATGCCGCCTGCGCCGTTGACAAGCATGTTGGGGTATTTGGCGGGCAGAACGCTCGGTTCTCTATCTTTGCCGTCGTAGTTGTCCTGAAAATCAACGGTGTCTTTGTCGATGTCGTCGAGCAAGGACAGGGCGACCTTCTTCATGCGAACTTCGGTATAGCGATAGGCTGCAGCGCGGTCGCCGTCCATAGATCCAAAGTTGCCTTGGCCGTCAAGAAGTACCAGTGACATAGAGAAGTTCTGCGCCATGCGGACAAGCGCGTCATAGATCGCGCTATCGCCGTGGGGGTGGTATTTACCCATCGTTTCGGCGACAGGACGCGACGATTTCCGGTAGGGTTTGTCGTGCGTGTTGTTTGTCTCGTGCATGGCGTACAAAATACGACGGTGCACGGGTTTCAAACCGTCCCGCAAGTCTGGAATCGCACGGCTGACGATGACCGACATCGCATAATCAAGGTATGAGGTTTTCAGCTCATGCTCGATCGTGACGGAAGGTCCATCATAAACAGCCTTTACAGGCTGGTTTTCGTCTTCGTTTTCAGGGGTTTCCGGGGTATCGCTCAAACTGTCCGCCTAGCTATTAAATTCTGCTATACTTTGTTAGGCAGAATGTAACAGATACCAGATAGAGTGTGCAATGCCCCGTTGCCTTTACAGCCTATTTCGACCGGATAACCATCCCAAAAAGGTCGCGTGGATCGTCTGGATCAGCGACCATATCGAGGTCTTCAAAAAACAAAGTCCCTTTGATTTTTTGGTGGACGTAGCGCAAGGCTGCGAAGTCTTCGATTGCGAAACCCACGCCGTCAAATAGTGTGATTTCGGTTTCTGATTTGCGTCCCTGTGCGGCACCGCTGATGACTTCCCAAAGTTCAGTGTACGGATGATCCAGCGGCATTTGCTGCAGCTCGCCTTCGATCCGCGTCTGCTCTGGGAATTCGACAAACATCGACGCGCGGGCGACGATATCTTTGTGCAGTTCGGTTTTGCCGGGACAGTCGCCGCCAATGGCGTTGATGTGCACGCCGTTGCCGACCATGTTGTCGGTCAAGATCGTTTGCATCTCTTTGTCGGCAGTTGCGGTAGTGATCACGTCAGCACCCTCAATCGCTTCTTCGGGTGATTTGCATTTAACGATGGTGATGCCACGGCCTGCGAGATTGGCCGCACATTTGTCAGTCGCCACAGGGTCGATATCGTAGAGACGGACAGTGTTGATACCGCAGACTGCCTTGAGCGCAAGCGTCTGAAATTCGGACTGTGCACCATTGCCGATCATCGCCAAGGTTTTTGATCCGGGGCGCGCGAGGTGCTTGGTCGCCATTGCGGAAGTCGCCGCAGTGCGTAGCGCCGTGAGGACCGTCATCTCTGAGAATAAAACCGGGTATCCAGTGTTCACATCTGCCAAAAGGCCAAATCCTGTAACGGTTTGCAGGCCTTCCTTCATGTTCTTTGGGTGACCATTGACGTATTTAAACCCGTAAAGTTCCCCATCTGATGTTGGCATCAATTCAATCACACCGACGTCCGAATGGGATGGCACACGTGGCGCTTTATCGAAGATTGGCCAGCGTTTAAAGTCTGCTTCGATTTCGGCCGCAAGTTCGGTCAGGAAGGTTTCTAGACCGACATGATGCACCAACCGCATCATGTTGGCGACGGATACAAACGGCACAAGGGCAAGGTGAGAAGGGGTTTTCATTTGCGGCTCCGTGTTAGGCGATCAAAGACGCGGCGACCCATCAAAGAGGCAGTCAGGTCGACCATAAGGTTGGCAGTCATGCCGCGATCATCAAGAAATGGGTTGAGTTCAACGAGATCAAGTGACCCGACTAACCCACTGTCACACAACATTTCCATAATCAGATGGGCCTCACGGGTGGTGGCACCGCCGGGAACGGTTGTGCCAACGCCGGGGGCAATGGTCGGGTCTAGAAAATCAACATCAAGGGACACGTGCAGCGCACCATCAGCTGCCGCAACACGGTCTAGAAACATCGATAAAGGGCCGGTGATCCCTTGTTCGTCAATGGTGCGCATATCGACAAGCGTGGTCTGGCCCAAAGCCAATGCCGCACGTTCAGAAGGGTCGACGGACCGCAGGCCAATCATGCAGATGTTTTCGGTTTGCACTGCCACTTTGAGAGGCGGAAAAGCATCAAAGCCTTCGCGACCTGTGAAATATCCTGCCGGCGTTCCGTGCAAGTTGCCGCTGTCCGTTGTGTCGGGTGTGTGGAAATCGCTGTGCGCGTCCAACCAAAGAACAAAGAACGGCGTGTCATGTTTCGCGTAATGGGCCGCCATGCCTGAAACCGTACCAGCAGCGAGTGCATGATCACCACCGAGAAAGATAGGCATGCCGGTTTCGGCTGCGTTTTCAGCCGCTTCTGACAGGGTCTTTGTCCAACCAACTGTGCGTTTCAGATCATGCACCAGCGAATTGCGCGGTTCAGGCACGTCAACGTCTGCGGGCGCAAGGTTTCCAAGGTCAGTGACCGTGTGTCCTAGGCTGGTCAGGGCGTCCGCAATACCGGCTGTGCGGTAGGCGTCCGGTCCCATAAGGCACCCCTGCCGGCGTTTGCCGCAATCAACGGGGGCACCAATGAGGATGCAATTTTGCTGTGTGATGTTTTGTGTCATGGCTCATAATCCTCTACGTTTTGGGCTTTTTGAAGGGCTCAATATGCGCTATTTGGTTACTCATTGGTCAATTTGGGCGGTATGAATGGACAATACGGACAAACGACTGGTCGCACATCTGCGTCAAAACGGGCGGGCGAGTATTTCAGAGCTGTCGGCGGCATTGAATGTGACGCGCACAACGGCCCGCAATCGCCTTGATCGGTTAACTGGGGGCGGCGAGATCGTGGGGTTTACAGTGCTCACGCGCAGTGACGTTGCCACCCATCCAGTGCGCGGATTGATGATGCTCGAGATTTCGGGACGCAGTGCAGAAAAGGTATCGCGCGCGCTGACAAAGATACCTGAAGTGCAGGCAGTTCATTCAACCAATGGGATCTGGGATTTGATTGCAGAGATTGGTACAGAGACGCTTGAGCAGTTTGATAAGGTGCTTACAGATATCCGCCGCAACGACGGGATCACGAAGTCTGAGACGAACTTGCTGCTAAGTACCCGCCGCTAGCGTCGCGCTGCAACCAGCCACAACCAAACGGCGATGAGAGAGAATACGACGTTCCAGCTGGCCATCGAAAGCGAGAACAGGTCCCAACTGACTTGGTCACACATGATCAGGCGCGGACCTGCGGTTGATAGCAAATCTGCCCCCGCTAAATTGTCTAAACCACCTGTGCCGGTGCAAGATGTGGGGCCTTCCCACCACATTTTCTCAACGCCTGAATGGTAGACGCCTATGGCCGCTGTGGTGAGAGCAGCGAGCGCTCCAAGATACCCAAGCACGCGCGTTGGAAAGATCAGCGCCAGCACACCAATCGCAATGGCTGCCATATGTGGCCAACGCTGCCAAAAGCACATCGTGCAAGGCGGGTAGCCAAAGTATTCAAAGATGTAGGCCCCTCCAAGAAGAGCGACAGAAACACCAGCAGCAACGGCAATATGCAATCGGTTCATTAAAAAAGACCTATCAACGCAAAGCCGCCAAACAGTAGCACACAGAAAACGATAAACATCAGACCAAGCCGCTTTTCGATGAAAGTACGGATTGGCTCTCCGAATTTCCAAAGAAGTGCTGCTACAAGGAAGAACCGCAGCGCCCGTGCCGCAATCGCCGAGACGATAAAAATTGGCAGCGAGAGTTGCGTTACCCCGGACATGATCGTGATGACCTTGAACGGGAAGGGGGTCACACCAGCGATCATGACAGCCCACGCACCGTATTCATTGAACTGAACGCTAAATTCAGCGACGGCGTCCGCTTTGCCGTAAAAGTCAAAGATCGGCTGTCCGATGGTTTCAAACAACGCAAAACCGATGAAATAGCCAAAGAGCCCGCCAAGGACCGACGCAACTGTTGCGATGCCTGCGATCAAGAACGCCTTTCGCGGAGCTGCGATAATCATCGGGATCATAATTATGTCGGGTGGGATCGGAAAAAACGACGATTCAATAAATGCCACTACGGCAAGGCCCCAAAGCGCGTGTGGTGATTGCGCCAGTGATAGCGTCCATGCGTAAAGACGTTGCAGCATTAGCTTTCTCCGAAAATCTGAGCTGCTTAGGCCATGACATTGCTGCGGGGTCAAGCTAGTGTGGCGCATCAATGTGTCGCACCTTTATTAAGGTAGATGTTTGGGAGTTGGTATGAAGTGGCAAGGTCGGCGTGGAAGCCAAAATATTGAAGATCGGCGCAGGCGGCCTGGGCGTAAAGTTGTGCGCGCAGGTGGAGTAGGTGGCATTGGTCTGATCGCGATCGTGGTGATTGGGTATTTTCTGGGGGTTGATATTACGCCGTTTTTGAACGGGGCTTCGACTGACACTATTTCAACGCAATACAGCACACAGATTACCGAAGCCGATGAACGTGCGGCTGCTTTTGTGTCAGTGACGCTTGCTGATACGGAAGAAGTCTGGGCGGATATTTTTCAGCGCCAAGTTGGTGCCGTCTATATTGCGCCCAAGCTCGTCCTGTTCAAAGGCCAAACCCAGTCGGTATGCGGCGGGGCGACAGTAGTAACTGGCCCGTTTTACTGTCCATCAGAACAAAAGGCGTTTCTGGACACCGACTTTTTTGTGACCATGGAGCAGCGCTTGGGCGCGCGCGGGGATTTTGCCGCCGCCTATGTGGTGGCGCATGAAATAGCACACCATGTGCAGAACGAGCTTGATATACTGCGCCAAGTGAACCGGATGAGGGCCACGGCAGATGAAGAAGCTTCAAACGCGCTGTCGGTCCGCGTAGAATTACAGGCCGATTGCTTTGCTGGGATATGGGCCAGTGCAGTGCAAGACAGGTTCGGCACACTTGAACGCGGTGACATTGCAGAGGCGATGAATGCCGCAGCACAGATCGGGGATGATACACAGGCACGCAATGCAGGCCAGACAGTGCAGCCCCACACGTTTACCCATGGGACCAGCGCACAGCGTCAGCGGTGGTTTCAACGCGGATATGACAGCGGTGATCTGACAATTTGCGATACTTTTTCAGTGGACCAACTTTAATCGCAATTGAGCGTCGACGGGTGATTGACGATCCCATGCGAACCTCTTAGGAGGGCGACATATTGGTACGCCGGTGTGGCGGAATGGTAGACGCAGGGGATTCAAAATCCCCCGACAGTAATGTTGTGCCGGTTCGAGTCCGGCCACCGGTAC
>JAPKCP010000215.1 GCA_028822885.1 Yoonia sp.
CCATTCAGGCGGTAATGATCATTCCGCTTTTCCGCCTTCAGCGTCATCGACACAACGTCCGACCCAGCCCCTGCCTCGGACATTGCTAAGGCACCAACGTGTTCACCAGAGACCAAGCGCGGTAGATACTTCGCCCTTTGGTCATCTGTGCCATTCAACTTGATTTGATTTACGCACAGATTCGAATGCGCCCCATACGACAAAGAGACAGAGGCACTGGCCCGCGCGATTTCTTCGACAGCGACGGTATGCGCGAGGTAGGACATGCCCGCGCCGCCATAAGCCTCATCCACTGTGACACCCAGCAACCCCAGATCGCCCATTTCACGCCAAAGTGCGGATGGAAAAACATTTGATTGATCAATCTGACCAGCCATTGGTTTGACCCGGTCTTGCGCCCAAGTGTGCACCATGTCGCGCAGTGCGTTGACGTCTTCGCCCAGATCAAAGGTCATGGAAGCATGAAACATAAGTGCGACTCTCTGCAGTTTATTGAACGCTTGTTCAATTGTAGCCAGAGGGACGAAACCCTGTCGAGTCATTTATCGCGGATTTAGCGCATCGCAATCCGCAGTGGTCTCCAAAGCGCCCCTTACTCGGCCGCCGCAAGACCCTGTTGAACAGCCAACACTTCGCTGCGAATGATCCGCGCGATTAGGGAGCAGTCTTCGGTACTGAACGTTAGCGGCAAACGCATGTCGACAACGCCGTTCAAAATCCTGTCGCTTGAGGGCATTGGCGATGACGGCGCGTACCGCCAACTATCGTAGCGTGAGGTGAAACCTGACGGTTCAGATCCACCGAACCATTTCAAAAGAACGCCACGCGCTTCACATCTTTTCAACAAACTATCGATAGCATCCACAGACCAATCGAGAAGGAGGAATTGAAACGATGAGGCCACAAAACCTTCTTTGGCAGGACGATCCACCAAAGTTAGCCCCGGCGTGTCAGTAAGACCTTCATCAACCGCGTGATACAGCGCATTCCAGCGATCGCACTGCGTTTGTAGATCGCGCAATTGCGGGCGCAAAATCGCAGCCCGTAAATTATCCATCCGACCTGAAATATTAGGAGTTTCATATTTGATCTTCGCAAAAGCAGACTCCGGTGGGGCTGCACGGTGACGGTCAAACAGCATATAGCTGCCCGACAACATGATTGCGCGGGCCATGCGATCCGTGTCGTCAGAGATTAGTAAACCGCCCTCGCCCGAATTCATATGCTTGTAGGTCTGCGTTGAATAGCAGCCAAACTTGCCCCAACGGCCGGACGGCACCCCATCCCAATGGGCACCCATTGTGTGGGCACAATCCTCAATGACAGCCACACCCGCTGCATCACACAGCGCCATGAGACGATCCATGTCGCAGATATGCCCACGCATATGGGACAAGAGCAGCACATTCGCCTGATCAAGCTTCGATGCCAAGTCATCCAGATCAATGATCAGCCCTTCGGTCACCTCCACAAAGATCGGCACCGCACCGACGGCTGCTATCGCGCCCGGCACAGGGGCGAGGGTGAACACATTGGTAAGCACCCGATCACCTTGCGCCACGCCACAAGCGCGTAATGCAGTTGCCATCGCATAGCCACCAGAAGCCACAGCCAGACAGTATTTTGACCCAACGTGGGCCGCAAATTCTTCTTCCAGCATGGCGACTTCTGCCACCTCGTCGCCGTGTGTATTATATCGGTGTAAGCGACCGCTTTGCATCACGGCCAAGGCCGCGGCTATCCCTGCGTCAGGGATGGGTTCTTGCTGGGTGAAGCTGCCGGTGAATTGTTCTATCATCTGCTAAGTGTGTCGACAGCAACGACATTATGTCAATGGCATCTGATGTCGCGCCGTTGGCGTTTGGATAAATTGACGCCACGTTTCAGTTTATCCAATGAGACGCCGAACTTCTGCGTGCAACTCATCAAAATGACCGATTAATCCTTCTGGGTTCAAATCACGCACGTCGTCATCCCCCGGCCCAAATGTCACAAGGATCGAAGGCCTACGCGCATTGGTAGATGTATCGCGGTCCGTCACAGTATCACCAACCAGCAATGACCTATCAGGGTCACCACCCGCACGCCGCACTGTCTCGAACAAATGCTCCGGATCGGGTTTGCGCACGGGCAAGCTGTCCGCGCCCAACAGTGCAGCGAATTCATCGCGCACGCCTAGACTGGTCATTAATGTCTCAGCCAGCCCTTCGGGTTTATTCGTACAAATCCCAACGATATATCCATCATCCTTGAGCGCTCGCACCGCATCCATCGCGCCCGGATACAAAACAGTGTGACTATCAATGTCTTGGGCATAAGCGTCCAACAACACTGGGTACTGGCGATCAACTTCATCCTCACCAAATCCGACAACTCGCGAAAACCCGAGCCGAAGCATCGCGCGCCCGCCTTTCAGCGCCGTTCCCGAATCCGCAGGCGTCAGCAAATCGCCCAAACTAAGGCCACGAAAACAAGCGTTTGCCGCTGCCAACAGATCACCGCTGGTGTCTGCAAGCGTCCCATCAAGATCAAAAATTACTGTCCGCATTGCATCCCCCACGCCGTTATCCCTTCTGTAACGATCCGTAGGGCGAAGTGAACCCCCTCCACTTGCGGTGGCCGTCCGCTCAGGTAAAAGGTGCGGCAATCACTTTTGGGGCGAACGCATATGACGACGGCATTAATCATTCTTGGCGCAGGCATGGGGACACGGATGAACTCCGACCTTCCCAAAGTGTTACACCATATCGCAGGTGCGCCAATGCTGGTCCACGCAATGAAGGCCGGTGCATCGCTTGAGCCCGAAAGAACAATCATCGTCGCAGGTCATGGTGCGGACAAGGTCGCAGCAGCGGCATTGGCTTGGGACCCGGACGTCACAACGGTTTTACAGACCGAGCAGTTAGGAACGGCACATGCGGTTGCACAGGCAAAGCCTGCGTTAGAGGGCTTCGCGGGTGACGCGCTTGTCCTGTACGGCGACACCCCCTTTATCCAACCCGAAACGCTTGAGGCGATGGCTGCGGCGCGCGCAAACCATGATGTTGTTGTTCTTGGCTTCGAAGCGGATGATCCGGGTCGTTATGGGCGTCTTGTCACCAAAGGCGAAACGCTCGAGCGGATTGTTGAGTTTAAGGATGCCACAGATGAAGAACGCACGATAACACTTTGCAATAGCGGTGTTATCATGGCAAACGCATCGACACTGTTTGATCTGATCGACGCTGTTGGCAACGATAATGCGTCTGCCGAATACTACCTGACTGACATTATCGGAATCGCCCGCGCTCAGGGCCTAACTGCGACCGTGGTCAGCTGCGATGAAACTGAAACACTCGGCGTCAATTCCCGCGCAGAACTCGCAGGGGCCGAGGCACAGTTCCAAGCCCGCGCGCGCGCCACCGCCCTCGACGACGGGATTACCTTATCCGATCCCGACACCGTCTATTTCGCGCATGACACTGTCATTGGGCGCGACACGATCATTGAACCAAACGTCGTCTTTGGCCCCGGTGTAACCATCGAATCTGCGACCACCATCCGAGCATTTAGCCACCTCGAAGGCTGCCACGTATCGCGCGGTTCTGTGATCGGCCCGTACGCGCGATTGCGCCCGGGTGCGGAACTCGCGGAGAACACGAAGGTCGGTAACTTCGTCGAAATCAAGAACGCTCAAATTGAAGCTGGCGCGAAGGTTAATCACCTTTCCTATATTGGTGATGCAACAATCGGCGAAAAAGCCAATATTGGCGCAGGTACAATCACCTGTAATTATGACGGTGTTTTTAAACATCACACGACCATTGGGGCTGGTGCATTCATCGGGTCGAACACGATGCTTGTCGCACCCGTGTCCGTGGGCAACCACGCCATGACAGGCAGCGGGTCGGTTATTACTGACGATGTGCCTGATGGCGCACTCGGCATCGGACGTGCGCGACAGGCAACCAAAGCTGGGTTTGCGATAAAATTATTTAATATTCTGCGGGCCCGCAAAGCCAAGCAGACGAAAGGACATTAACAGATGTGCGGAATTGTTGGCGTTTTAAGCACCCACCAAGCGGCCCCCATTTTGGTCGATAGCCTCAGGCGACTCGAATATCGCGGTTATGACAGTGCGGGTATCGCGACCATCAATGACAAACACCTTGAACGACGTCGGGCCATTGGCAAACTGGTGAATTTGGCTGACTTGTTGGTGCATGAACCGCTCGCAGGCAAGTCAGGCATAGGCCATACTCGTTGGGCAACACACGGCATCCCAAGCGTCGGCAACGCCCACCCCCATCGCACAGCAAGTGTTGCGGTTGTTCACAACGGGATCATTGAGAATTTCCGTGAACTTCGCGCGTTTTTGGCTGAAAATGGCATTTCATATTCCACAGATACGGATACAGAAACGGTTGCACTTCTTGCACAATATCACCTTGATGCAGGACACGCCCCACGTGAAGCCGCTGAGAAAACAATCGGAATGCTTGAAGGTGCTTACGCACTTTGCTTCTTGTTCGACGGCGAAGACGATTTGTTGATCGCAGCCCGCAAAGGATCGCCACTGGCAATTGGCCACGGTGATGGCGAAAACTTCGTGGGCTCTGATGCTATCGCACTTGCGCCTATGACTGACAGAATAACCTATCTAGATGAAGGCGATTGGGCAATTATCACGCGCACCTCGGTTGAAATACGTGACGCAAGCGGCCAACAAACCAACCGCGAAATGAGGGTTATCGAGGTCAGCAACACCAGCGTCGACAAAGGTGGCTTTAAGCACTTCATGGCCAAAGAAATCGCAGAGCAGCCAACCGTCTTGCAAGGCGCTTTGTCCCATTACATCAACCCCAATGCGGATGCGGTCACACTGCCGGATGATGGCATTGATTTTGCACAGATCGAACGCATGACTATGGTGGCCTGCGGTACAGCGTTTTATGCTTGTATGGTCGCCAAATATTGGTTTGAGCAGGTTGCCAAGATGCCTGTTGAGATCGACGTTGCGTCCGAGTTTCGCTACCGTGAACCACCCGTCACGGCGGGTACTGCGGCGTTGTTTGTGTCCCAATCAGGTGAGACAGCAGATACCTTAGCCGCGCTGCGCTATATGCAAGGCAAGGCCGACAAGATCATCTCAGTCGTGAATGTTGAAACCAGTTCAATCGCGCGGGAAAGCGATCTTGCGCTGCCTATTCTGGCCGGTGCTGAGATTGGTGTGGCGTCAACCAAAGCGTTCACATGCCAGCTGACAACCCTTGCCATTCTCGCGGTAGAAGCCGCACGTGCGCGGGGTCATTTGACTGAGGCGCAAGTCGCCGAAAAGCTATCTGGATTGCGTGCTTTGCCTGGCGTGATTAACCTCGCACTTGGGATCGAAGGTAAGTGCAAGATAATCGCACGCCAACTGGCAGAAGCACGCGATATCCTGTTTTTGGGCCGCGGTGCAATGTACCCGCTCGCCCACGAAGGCGCGTTGAAGCTAAAGGAAATCAGCTACATACATGCTGAAGCTTATGCATCAGGTGAACTAAAGCACGGCCCCATCGCGCTTGTCGATGAAAACGTGCC
>JAPKCP010000216.1 GCA_028822885.1 Yoonia sp.
CTGGATGTGCCGTTCACGATGGCTGATGCGACGACACTTACCGAAGCAGGGTATGTTGGCGAAGACGTTGAAAACATCATCCTTAAGCTGCTGCAGGCGTCTGAATATAACGTAGAGCGTGCACAGCGTGGTATCGTCTACATCGACGAAGTTGATAAGATTACACGTAAGTCTGATAATCCGTCCATCACCCGTGATGTATCGGGTGAAGGCGTACAGCAGGCGTTGTTGAAAATCATGGAAGGCACCGTTGCCTCCGTGCCGCCGCAAGGTGGCCGTAAACATCCTCAGCAGGAATTCCTGCAGGTGGACACAACGAACATCCTGTTTATCTGTGGTGGCGCGTTTGCTGGCCTCGAAAAGATTATTTCACAACGCGGTAAGGGGTCCTCAATGGGCTTTGGCGCTGATGTGAAAAACGTTGAGGATCGTGGGGTGGGAGAAGTGTTCACCGATCTCGAACCAGAAGATCTGCTGAAGTTTGGGTTGATCCCAGAATTCGTAGGTCGTTTGCCTGTCATCGCAACGCTGACAGACCTCGACGAAGATGCGCTGATCATCATTTTGACCAAGCCAAAGAACGCACTTGTGAAGCAATACCAGCGTCTGTTCGAACTCGAAGACACAAAGCTGACATTCACTGAAGACGCGCTGACGGCCATCGCAAAACGCGCGATTCAGCGTAAAACGGGCGCACGTGGTTTGCGGTCAATCATGGAAGACATCCTTCTGGATACGATGTTTGATCTGCCGGGCATGGACACAGTCACCGAAGTTGTGGTGAATGAAGAGGCCGTTGGTCCAGACGCATCCCCGCTTATGATCCACGGCGACACAAAGTCGTCCAAGAAAGAGCCCGCAGCAGCAAGCTAACGGATGAAGCGCATGACATCAGGCGGTATTTTTGAAGACAAGATCGGATATTGCCGTGCTGTTGTCGCGGGTGGGTTTGTTCATGTATCTGGCAGCGTCTCTCCGGGTGTAGACGTGCCAGAGGATGTCATCGCGCAGTGCGAAGGTGCACTTGGTGTGATCCAAACGGCGCTTGAAGATGCTGGCGCTGCGATGTCTGATGTGGTCAGGGTTCGTTATCTCCTGCCAAATCCTCATGACTTTGAACCATGCTGGCCGCTGTTGCGGGCGACATTTGGTGACAATCCACCAGCTGCCACCATGATCAGCTGCGCTTTGATTGATCCCAAGTATAAGATTGAGATTGAAGTGACCGCGCTGGCACCAGATCAATAATCTTTGATTAAAGATTTTTAGGCGCACAGACCCTATCTTGATATTGGCAGGCTAGACGTCTCCCGACAATTCGGGCATCACGACAGCGACGCATTGGAGACGACTATGGGCATCGGCCATACAATTAAACGTATTTTCACGTGGTGGGATGGGCAATCATTTGGCACCCAATTCTGGACATGGCGGAACGGTGAAAAAGTCGGCGAAGATGGCCAAGGGAATATATTTTATCGCAATGCAGACGATAGTCGGCGTTGGGTGATCTTCAACGGCGCAATTGAGGCGTCACGCATTGACCCTAATTGGCACGGTTGGCTGCACAAGACGTGGGACGAGCCACCAACTGATAAACCGTTTATTCATAAAGCTTGGGAAAAGCCGCATCAGGAAAACCTGACTGGGACGCCGCAGGCCTATGCGCCCGCGGGTTCGCTTCGTGCCGCAACGCCTAAGAAAGCGAATAGCGATTATGAGGCGTGGAGCCCCGAATAAAGGGAGCCGTTATGATGCGCGAAAATCGAACAGAAACATTTGTTGGTGCGGTGGTCTTAGTGGCTGCCCTCGGTTTCGGTCTGTTTGCGGCAAAGGCCGCAGGTTTCGGAAATACAGCCCAAGGGTATGATCTTACAGCTAGTTTTCGGTCTGTTGAGGGTATCACAACGGGCACTGACATACGCCTTGCTGGTGTCAAAATAGGGCAAATCTCTGACTTGACCCTGAACCCAGACACGTTTCGCGCGGATGTAACCCTGTCGTTTGCACAAGGCATTGCAATCCCCAACGACAGCGCTGTCGCCATCGCCTCTGAGGGTGTGTTGGGCGGCAGTTTTGTTGAGATTGTACCGGGTGGATCATTTGATAACTTTGCGCCGGGTGAAGAAATTGAAGACACACAAGGTGCGATTAGCTTGATTTCTCTGTTATTGAAGTTCGTCACAGGGGATGGGAACAAGCCATGAAAGCATTGCTCATCGCCGCAATCTTAGGATTGACCCCATGCACTGTCACCGCTCAGGAAGCCGAAACCGCTCTTGGTGTTGAATTGCGCGTGCTGGATAAATTGAACGGCACCGTTCAAGATATTGAATTCTTGAATGGGGAAACTAAGCAATTCAACCAGCTCAAAATCACCGTTGCAGAGTGCCGCTATCCGCGACTAAATCCGTCTGGTGATTCTTTTGCCAACCTCACGATCACATATCGTGAGAATGCAGACCCTATATTCCAAGGTTGGCTTATCGCGTCGGCGCCTGCCCTAAATGCGATGGAACATCCGCGCTACGACGTTTGGGTATTGCGCTGTATCAGGTCCTGAGGCGTGGGAATGGCTGCGTTGGATGTGAATTGCGCGGCCACCTGAAGCGCATCACGTAACAGCGCATGATACGCTTCACGCTTGATCTCAATCCCGCCCAATGTTCCCAAGTGGTCAGTGATGAACTGTGTATCAAACAAGGTAAATCCATCGGCTCGCAGTCGATATGTCAAATAGCTCAGGGCAACTTTTGACGCATCAGTGGCCGTGCTGAACATGCTCTCCCCAAAAAAAGCACCCCCAATTGTGACACCGTAAACGCCCCCAACAAGGGTCGTATCCAGCCAAACTTCACAGGATGCCGCATCACCTTGGTTAAAAAGGGCGGCGTAAAGATCGTAGATCGTATCGTTGATCCATGTTTCTTCACGATCCGCACAGCCACGCACAACGTCTTGAAAACAAGTGTTAAAACTAATGGTATATTCGGTGCGCATTAGACGCTTGCGTAGTGACCGCGAGATGTGAAATCCATCTAGCGGTAGAATTCCGCGAAAGCGCGGATCGACCCAAAACACATCTTCACTGTCGCGCGTTTCAGACATTGGAAAGACGCCAGACCTATAGCCTTGCAGTAGCAGGTCTGGCGTCAGTTCAATTTCGTCTTCCATCATAAACGCTTAGGCGAGGTTCGTTTCAAGCCATTGTTCCAGCCAGTGAATTGTGTAGTTGCCAGTCTGGACGTCATCTTCGGCCAATAGGGCGTGGAAAAGTGGGATTGTTGTATCGACACCTTCGACGATCAACTCGTCCAAGGATCGGGCCAAACGGGCCATCGCTTCGGGGCGATCACGTCCATGAACGATCAATTTACCAATCAAACTGTCGTAGTAAGGCGGGATACGGTAGCCGTCATAAAGCGCTGAATCCATCCGAACGCCAAGGCCACCGGGCGCATGATATTGCGTGATGGTTCCCGGGCATGGTGTGAAGTTCGGCAGTTTTTCTGCGTTGATCCGCACCTCGATCGCGTGACCGTTGATGACCAAATCATCTTGGGTGAACGACATTGGAAGCCCAGACGCAACGCGCAGTTGTTCGCGGACCAGATCGACACCAAAGATGGCTTCTGTCACAGGGTGTTCAACCTGCAAGCGGGTGTTCATTTCGATAAAGTAGAACTCATCATTCTCGAACAGGAACTCAATCGTGCCAGCACCGATGTAGTTAATCTTCGCGACAGCATCGGCACAAACTTTACCAATTCGCTCGCGTAATTCAGGTGTGATGCAGGGACCTGGGGCCTCCTCAAACACCTTTTGGTGACGCCGTTGCAGCGAACAATCACGCTCGCCCAAGTGCACAGCATTGCCCTTACCGTCGCCAAAAACTTGAATCTCAATATGGCGGGGCGTGGTCAGATATTTCTCAATATAAACCTCGTCGTTGCCAAAATTAGATTTGCCTTCTGCGCGGGCGGAATAGAACGCTTGCTCCATATCTGCGGGTGTTTGCGCGACTTTCATACCGCGACCACCGCCGCCAGCAGTTGCCTTGATAATCACCGGATAACCGATTTCAGCGCCAATACGTTGGGCATCTTCAAGCGTTGGAACACCGCCGCCAGACCCGGGAACGCAAGGAACGCCCAACTCTTTCATCGCCTCAATAGCGCTGATTTTATCGCCCATGACCCGGATGTGATCTGCCGTGGGGCCAATAAACGTGAGGCCATGATCCTGAACAGCCTGCACAAACGCAGCATTTTCAGACAAAAAACCATAGCCGGGGTGGATCGCTTGCGCGCCCGTGATTTCACACGCGGAAATAAGCGCAGGGAATGACAAATAGGACAGCGCGCTTGATGGCGGCCCAATACAAATCGCCTCATCAGCCATCCGCACATGCATTGCATCAGCGTCCGCAGTCGAATGGACAGCCACAGATTTCACGCCCATCTCGCGGCAGGCACGGACCACCCGCAGGGCAATCTCGCCGCGGTTGGCAATCAGGATTTTATCGAACATTGGCGGCCCCTATTCGATGATGACGAGTGGTGCGCCAAATTCAACCGGTGCGCCATCTTCAACGAGAATGCGCTTGATTGTGCCTGAACGCGGCGCTGGAATGTGATTCATCGTTTTCATCGCTTCGATGATCAAAATGGTCTCACCTTCCGACACCGATTTGCCAATGGCTGAAAATGGCGCGGCACCCGGTTCAGCTGACATATAGACTGTGCCAACCATTGGTGAGGTCACAGCGCCGGGCAGATTGGCTGGATCTTCGCCAGCGTTTACCGCAACTGGTGCAGGTGCCGCGGCTACGGCGCCCAATGGGGCAGGGGCGGCGACAGCAATTTGTTGCGGTGCCGGTTGCGTAAAGCGGCCGACCCGCACATCAATGCTGTCGTTCTCAGCGTAATCGCGTTTCACCCGCAGTTCGGTCAGATCGTTGTCGCGTAGCAGTTCTGCCAACGCCTGAATAAAGCTGACATCACTGTCATGAGAGGTGTTTTTGCTCATATTTTCCTCGGCCCGTTGCCCATTAGTTCCAATGCCCTACGCGTCTGCGTGGGTTAATTGGAGTTCTTATAGGCGAAGGGCGTCGCAGAGGAAAGCCGGAGCATCATTGAAAGTGAGGGGACGTTAATATTGACAGGTAACAAAGCTCGGGCGTTGACGACCTGACCATCACGACTGGGCTGCAAATCACACCAAATGACATTAGCATTTCTCCAAACGGAAAGAGTGGTTCTGCTCGTTTGCGTGCATATATCAAACTGGTTGGGTCGACGTAGTCGCGCATGGCGCTGTGTAGACGGCCCTCCACGCTGGCGGTGGCGAATCTTTTTATCTGCAAAGTAATCTGTAGCTGTCTTGTACGTACCCTTCGGTACGAGGAACTGCTCTGTTGGACAGGCGATTGCTAAAGATATTTCCATCTATCCCCTCAAAAATTAACGTTCATTGAGGGGATAGTCCGTCAAAATCCTTAGCAAACCGTAAATTTTGTTTCAGTTTTCTAAAACCGTCATAGT
>JAPKCP010000217.1 GCA_028822885.1 Yoonia sp.
GCACTTGGTGGAAAGGTTGTCATGCCGACACCGGGTGGCAAGGTGAACCTGCGTATCCCAAAGAACGCTCGGAGTGGTCAAAAGCTGCGGCTGAAGGGCAAGGGCCTGCCCGCGATGCAACCTGGTGCGCCTGCAGGCGATATCTACGCGACTTTGAAAATCGTAAACCCCGACGCATCAACACCGCAAGCGCGCGCAGTCTTTGAACAGATGGCTAAAGACCTGTCGTTTAACCCACGCGCCCATTTAGGAAGATAGACTGATGAAGAAAACGACATATCGCAATGATATCATTGACGCGCTGAGCTTGCCGGATTTGTGCCGATTTTGTCGGACAGACGAAACGTGGGTGATCGAAATGGTCGACTACGGGGTGCTCGAACCTGAGGGCGAGACGAGCGAGAGTTGGCGTTTCCACGGGGTCAGCATCGCGCGTGCCAAGAAAGCCAGCCGGTTGCGGCGCGATTTGGGGATCAATACCGCGGGTCTGGCAATGGTGTTGTCACTGCTCGAAGAACGCGAAGTAATTTTGCGCAGGTTGGCGCAGCACGACAGGGACTAGATCGCAGGGGAAATTCGTGTCCCGACTGTCGCGTCGACCAAACCTGATGCGTATACCAGCTTGCCGATTGCTGCAAATCCACCCGTGGCAGTCACAAATTCGCACGCTGCATCGACCTTCGGCCCCGTCGAACCTGCGGGGAATGACATCTGTCAGCATCAGAAACGCATCCACATTCAGATCACGCGCCAGAAGACCGCTGGCGTGGTCTTTGTCGATCACCGTTTCGGAGGCCCGATATTTACAGAATAAGAATTGGCAGTTTCGCATCACGCAAAAGCGCGTGCGTCGTCGCACCCTTTGCAATTAGCTCGGCACCACTTTCCAGTGCAACATTGTTCAATACGTCCGCGATGGCATCGCCTTTGGCTTCGCGGTGTTCCAACGTTGGTTTTAGATCAGGACGCGACAACATCTCGGACAGATCGATTGCGTCAGAATCTGCCATCGTGTCCTGCACGTTCTTGCCCACACGCAAGACCTTAACTTTAGTGCCCTTTTTGGTCACCGTGAGTAAATCAGGCCCGGCGCGCGGGGCTTCTCGTGTGTCGCGCCAGCCCAGCAGAATGTTGTCACCGATTGTGGGCCCAGCATAATCCAACGGAACAACAATAACAGGCCAACCACTGTCACGGATCACTTGCTGTTGGGCTTGGCGTTGGTCGTGGCGGTCACCGTCCTTGTCTTCGTGTGCCATCATGATCAAATCCGCGGAACGCACACCCCTTCGACCATGCGTTCGCTGGCGGAAACGGCCTCTGGTTTAACCGGCCTGAAGTCGGTGCCTAAATCTTCATTCGCGTTGTATCTAGTGAAAATGGCTTTGATTACTTCGGATTCTTCACTCTGGCTGGCATTAAAGCGCGCGAAGGCGGATTCAGGAATGTGCACGGCGATGCCAGAATAGCCCAACAAGGCTTCGACTGTGTGAAGGCTGATCAGGTGTGCGCCATGTTTGCGCGCAAGTGGGACTGCAGCCTCCAGCAGTGTTTCGGCGTGGTCAGATGTGTGTTTGATCTACTGAAAGCGCGGTTGAGTACGGGTGACGTCTTGGACATCCGCGCAACCTGCCAACGGAGATTTGTATTCTGTGGCCGGCCCCCTGATTCAAATGGGGGCCACCCGTATTGCCCGAGTGCTAAGCTTGATCGCCTACTGACAGCCCCATCAAGGCCGTACGGCGCAAAACGACAATCGTATGGATGTTCTCAATCGCGATAATCTTGCTTTTACGCAACAGCGTGAATGTCCGGCTGACCGTTTCGGTGGTGAGGCCA
The DNA here is from genome assembly GCA_028822885.1 of Yoonia sp. Taxonomy (GTDB): domain Bacteria; phylum Pseudomonadota; class Alphaproteobacteria; order Rhodobacterales; family Rhodobacteraceae; genus Yoonia. The sequence continues at coordinate 1,840 of JAPKCP010000217.1, forward strand.
AGGAAATCTGCAATGTCGGCGCGGCTCATCGGGAGTTTGAACTGTTTGTATTCACCCAAATCCTCACCGACACGCTCAGAGAGAACGCACAGAAACGAAGTGAGCTTTTCAGCGGCGGACTTTCGCCCAAGCATCATGAAGTGATCCTGCATCGCGCTGATTTCTCGCAACGCTGCTTGGAGTAATGCGGTGTGCAATTCCGGATCGGCCTTGCCACTTTCAAGGTGGGTGCGGCGGTAAGGCTGCAGGCGTGTTTCTGTCAACGCCTCACAGTCAGTGTGATGATAGCCATTGGATGGAAATCCAATTATATCATCGGGATATCCGAATGCGATGACCTGGCGGCGACCGTCCGACAGCAGCCGCGTCAACCGCACGACACCAGACTTTATTTGATACAACCAATCCACGCGGTCGCCTTCGTAGAAAAGATGTGACTTTGCCTTCAAAAGCTTTTGGGCGGGGGCTTCTGTGGCACGCAGCAACTGGGGGGCAGGTTTGGCGTTGGCAAATTCTGTTGGGATTGTGACGTACATGACAGCGGTCCTCTGTTTTCAGCTGAGGACAAACTGGAATATATATGTAAGGTGGATTATGGCAGTGTTGAAGAGAATTGTAACATTTTGTATCCTTGGGTGGTTCGACCAGATTGCCGATGACTCGCAATGCCGCGTTATTTCTCGATCTTAAGAGGCCGCTTATGATAGCCCAGACTGTTCTTGTCGTAGAGGATGACCCAAAGATTAGGTCGCTGTTGCGCAATCTGCTAGAGGGCGAAGGGTTTGCCACGCTTGAGGCGGGGACGGCCAAAGATGCGCTCGCGCTGGTGGCGTCCAATTCAATCTGCCTTGTCACGTTGGACATCCATCTAGGCACTGATAACGGCATCGAAATTGCCCGCGAAATACGGCGTACTTCGCAAGTACCGATTATTATGCTGACGGGCAAAGATGACGTCATCGACCGCGTTGTTGGACTTGAGGTTGGGGCAGATGACTACATCACCAAGCCGTTTCATGTTCGCGAGGTGATTGCGCGGGTTAGAAGCGTGTTGCGCCGGTCCGGCGAACAGCCAGACTTGGCGCCCGTGATTGATGCGGTCGCGGCAGAACCTACGGGCGACACCGAACATTTTGCATTCGACGGTATGACGGCCCATCCCGACCGTTTGGAACTGTTAGACCGCGACGGTGACGACTGCGGATTAACCAGCGGTGATTTCAAGCTGTTGAACGTGTTTCTGAGCCGTTCCAAGCGCGTTTTGTCGCGTGACCAATTGATGGACCTGACAGGAGGTGTGGAGTGGAGCCCGCTTGATCGCACCATCGACAACCAAGTCGCGCGCCTGCGCAAAAAGATCGAACGCGATCCGTCTAATCCGAAACTGATCAAGACTGTGCGTGGTGTCGGATATACGTTCGCCTGCGACGTCACGCTCGTTCAGGGGCCCGGTGCGTCTGCCAAAAGAGCATGAAGCCTGATTGCCAGTTCAGACTGACGATAAGGTTTGTGCAAAATATCAAAGGGCCGATCATGGGCGATCGCGCCCGTCACCACATCTCTGGCATAGCCAGAGGTCAGTAAAACATGAAGCTGCGGGAATTCTACTTTGATTTTGGCCGCGAGATCGTAACCGTTTATCGCGCCGGGCATGACCAGATCGGAAAAAACCAAATTCACTTTCACGCCTGAGCGAAGCATCGCATAGGCCTCATCACCGCTTTGCGCCACTTCGGTTCTATACCCAAGATCATGGATGCGTTTGATCGACAGTGCGCGCACTTTGGGGTTGTCTTCCACGACCAGCACAGTTTCGCCGCGCCCGAGTGGCATAGCATTTGCACCATTGTTTTGCGCGGTGTCGAGGGTGCTTTGATCTACCGAAAGGGCAGGAAAATACAGCCCGAAACGCGTCCCCAATCCAAGTTCGCTATAGAGCGTGACGTGACCACCCGATTGGCGCACAAAACCGTAAACCATTGCAAGGCCGAGGCCAGTGCCACCGCTGTCGGATTTGGTGGTAAAAAACGGTTCAAATGCGCGTTCTTGGGCCTCGATACTCATCCCTGCGCCGTTGTCACTGACGGACAGGTGGACGTAATCACCGGGGTCGATATCGATTTCCTGCGCCATGTAGGTGTCGTCGATTGTCACATTTTCGATTGACACCAAAAGCTCTCCCTTTGGGCCCATGGCATCACGTGCATTCAGCGTCAGGTTCATCAACGCAGATTGTAACTGAACGTGATCAACCATCACGGAGTTTAAATCGGCGGCAAATTTAGTCTTGATACGGTAAGCTGTGCCAATGGTCCGCTTGAGCATAATCAGCGTTTGGGCACACACCTCGCGTAGATCGGCCTTGGTGGGCTTGAGGTTGCCTTTGCGTGCGAAAATCATCAGTCGGGACGTCAAATCGGCGCCAAGCTCTGCGGATTCCATTGCGTCGTTGATGAGTGTGAGCTGGCTATCGTTTGCACCGCGCATCTCAAGGAGTTCCAGATTGCCGATAATGACAGTCAGCAGATTGTTGAAATCATGGGCAATGCCGCCCGTCATCTGCCCAATTGCGTCTAAACGTTGTGACCGTGCCAGTGCTTCTTCGGTTGCTTTACGGTTTGTCAGATCGTGCAATATCCCGATGAACAACCGCTGCCCACTGACTTCGCCGTGGCCAACCGACAGGTGAAGCGGAAAAACCGACCCATCCGCGCGCTGCCCTTCGACGTCGCGCCCAATGCCGATGATGCGCTTTTCGCCTGTGTCAACGTGATGGGATATGAAACCGTCATGCAGTACGGCCAGCGCTTCGGGCATCAGAATACTTACGTTCTGGCCGACCATGTCTGACGCATCATGCTGAAATAGAAGGCTGGCCGCTGCGTTTGCGCGCAGAATCGTTCCTTGCCTGTCAGAGACAATCATCGCATCTACAGCTGCCTCAAGAATGGCATGTAACACGGCGCTGTCGGTCGTGGTGTCAATCATCAGAATGTCCTTTCGCGGTCAGCCTGCCAAATACTGTGCCAAGCACGCAAGCCTCAATTGATATGCATCAAAACTGTGCAGGTTTGATCTGTCAGAGTAGAGGGCATTAAGAACTAAGGGATGTGGGGATAAAACCAATTGTGACATGGATTGTCTTGGCTGACGCTCGAATGATCAGAGTATTTTATATCGCAGAACAGGCAAAGGTCTGGCGGCCATGGCGGGATAGATGTGGCATGCACTGGACGTGAGCCTGCCTAACGGCGTGACAAGCGTCGGCCGGTACATCGTAGATCTGGGAGTTTCTGCCGTCCAGCAAACCGATCCGAAGGAGGTAAATGACAGGATGTTCGCCGGCTCTGTCGCAAAGTTTTGCAACACCATATTTTTGACCCAGACATGGTCGTACAGCGCTCCAAATCTGGTATAATTAACCTCAAGATTTTGAGGGCTAAATATTAGTGAAGCACCCCAAATGAAACTCTGCAACAGAACTTAAGTACGTCCCGCAGTAGCGAAAACGAATGGGTGGTATTAATGAAAACTTTACTTTTTACCCTCATTATTGCGGGTGCGATTGCTGTCATTGCGTTGAATATTTGGCGGCAGGTAGATCACCGTGCTGATCGGGCAGAGATGGATCGTCTACTTGCCATGCAACCGAGCGCCCCAAGCCAGTTCACAGCAGATATGGTCACTGGGCTGCCCGAACCGGC
>JAPKCP010000218.1 GCA_028822885.1 Yoonia sp.
GCCCGGTCTGCGTCCGTTACATCCGTCTCAAGATCATCGGCATACGTGATTGCTAACTTCGCCATTTCCGCAAAAGAAATGTCCTTGCGGATTAGGTTTTCATCAACCATCCGACGGTACAACGTCTCAAGCGTTTCACCATGCGCAAAAATCGCAGCCGGAATTGAGCCGTATGCATCTTGATTTCCGGTCTCAGTCAGCAAGGCTTGATATGCGGCTAAACGGCGAAACCCTTGCACGAGTTCGTATTTACCATCGGCACGCGGTTCAACCCGGATCGGGTTTGAAAGACCAACATCCCGGATCGACGTGATCAATTCCTTGAGTTCGAAATCAACGCCGGGCGTACGGTCACGCGTCAGCTTGTAGGTTTCGATCTGATCAAGCGGAATCAAATCCGTGATCAAACCCAGACGTTTCAAACGCACATGTTCATGCGCTAGCTTATCGTTTTCCGCCCTGATCTGGGCCTCAACGACCGTGCGCTCGTGCAGGCTGCCTGCGTTTTCAGTAATCGCGGCGGCCATCGGGCCACGGCGTTTAGTTTCACTATTTGAAACCTTCTCCGCGGGGAAGGTTTCGGATTCAGCCAAAGGTTCATCCGGCAGATCGATATCAAAAACGCGACGTTTCTTGCTCATTCTGAATCCTCCAGCGTGTCCCAACCAGCCAACACATTATCCTTAAATTCAAGGTAGGCTTGATCAAAAGTATCACGCGCCCGCCGCCACGTTTCGCGGGTCATGTCGCGGTAATCAATCTCATACACCGAACTCAAAAAGCGGCCTGACTGTTCCACAGCCCGTGTCATTTCAATTGGGTGTTCGGCCAAGTGTTCGCCAAACACCTTACGAAATGCTTCATACATCGCGCGGTGCAGCTCATTGCCTGGCTCATAACGCGTCATTAAAAATTTAATATTGGCGAATGACTTGGGCAAGGATGTCTTCCCTGCTGGAAGCTTTGACCCGAACCCCTCAGACAAATCACCCAGTGCTTCCGATAACTGACCGATAAAAGAAGTTGTACTATCGTATTCCCAGTAACCGGGGCCAGACGGCACGTACAACATGTCAGCCGCGAAAACCGCGTTCATCGACTGATAACCAATCGCAGGCGGGCAATCAAAAATGATGAGGTCGTAGGCATCGTCAGGAATCGAATCGAGGTAGCGGGACACCGCTGCAAAGAACGTCCATTCAGGGTTCAGGTGCCGATATTGAGCCGACGCAAATTCCACGAAGGCCGCGTTTGCACAGCTAGGGATAATGTCGATGGTCGGCCAAGCCGTCGGTTTGATAAAGTCGGTGACGCGCAATGTGTCGAGACCCATGTCGCGAATACTGGAGGGTATTTTTCGCTGGGGCAGGGCGGTGCCACTTTCAGCACCTTGCACCGCGTTATTCATCCGATCGGTTTCACGCACCAAGTCGCGCGCCATAATCCCCCAAACCGTGTGATCTTCAGCAACATCATTGAGACCCATCGAATGCGACAACGTCGCCTGTGGATCGAAATCAACACAAAGCACGCGGTAGCCGTCAAGAGCAGAGGCGTGCGCAAGATGTAATGCGACTGTTGATTTACCAGCGCCGCCTTTGAAGTTCGCAATCGCTACACGGAACGCCCGTTTATTGGCGGGGCGCTTGGGCATAAGTGACTTGCGATTAATCTTCATCCGCCGCCGCAGTTCATTGATTTCCTCAAGACTAAACCAACGCTGGCGACCGTCTGGTTCGACCTCCCCGCCGGGAAGATCAGGTTCAGCGGCAAGGCGCCCGCGGAAAGTGGATTGATTGATCTTGAAAATCAGCTCTGACACCTCCCAACTTGAGAACCGGCGCAGCGTCTTTTCCTGCTCAGGCGAAAACGTCTGTTGCCGGATGAAGCTTTGCATCTTGAGAGATTTAGACTGGAGGTCTGAGAGATGATCGTGGGTAAACATGATATCGGCCTTCTTCGGGACGTAAAAAACTGTATGTTTCGTATTTACGCTGAATTTGCGCATTTCGTAAAATGGTTTTTACTCAAAATACGAAATTGATTGAAAATAGTGAAAGCCCTGTAACAACTGGCGATTCGGAATGTCGGAGATGGCTAAAGCAGATTGTTAGTTCAAAACCGTTATGACACGAAACTTAGAGTGACACCCAAGTTAGAGACTTGCTCATTGGGGTGACAAAAGAGTTCATTAAGGTGACACACTAGATGTCACCCATTACCATTATACCTAATCTAAATAGAAATATTTGGAAGGGGGAGGCACCTTCTGACCCTTGCCTGTGGATAAACCCTTGACAGAATCGAAGGTCTGGACGCAAATACAACATATCGTCGGATCAGCGTTGGCAAACAACTGAGACTGGCATTAAGCGGGACATCAAGATCCCAAACGAGGTTAGACCAAACAACGGTCACAGAACAGGAGACACCAAGCGTGTTGGTGATGAAACCCGTCGGGCGTGATGCTGCGACGAAGAAATACGATATTCTATCGGCGATGTTGGCGTATGGACTGCGGCAAGACAAGCATAAGCAACGGCTCATCATGCGGCTCATGGCTTTGGTGACGACGCGGTATAACTGGCAACGTGATGAGTTAACGATGGGGCAGACTGAAATAGCGAAGCTCTGGGATGTGGACACCCGGACCGTAAAGCGAGAAATGGCGAAACTACGTAGCCTTGGATGGCTAGTAGAAAAACGGCAGGCTGCGCGGGGGCGGGTCGCTATGCATGGGATCGCGTTGGATCAGATCATGCTTGATACAAAGTCAGCCTGGGCAGCAATTGGGCCCGATTTCGTTGCGCGTGTTCAGCCGGGTGAGGTTCAGCACGCTCCAGCCAATGTTGTTCCACTTCGACCGGTTGCTGCGCCGTTAAATGATGGGACACTTTGGGCGAACGCGCAGGCGGTTTTTCATAGCCAAGATGCTGCGGGTTTTGCGGCTTGGGTCGAAAAACTGGCGGTTGTTGATTATGAGGCTGGTCAGCTGACGTTGGTCGCGCCGTCAAAGTTTCATGCGACCTATGTGACGACTAATTTGTTGGATCGGTTGATGGTAATTCTGAGACGTATAGACTCTAGTATCGCGAAGATCGTGATCCAACATTAGTCTCTAAATGGCATTCTAATGACGCATAATTGGCTCGTAGCGGCAAACCCACTGAACAGCAGCTTGTTTGCGAATAACTTGGTCTCGCGCTGAACTGACACCAAGCCGTCTAACAGAGCATCAGGCCTACACAACAGTGTGCTGGTGAGCAGGGGCCCGGCATACACATCAGCGGGCAGTGTAATGGTTGTCTAAGTGAGTCCACCACCATCGTTGCAGCAAGGTTTTGAACGAAAAGTGATGCCTCACAGCAAACTTACTGGGAGCCATTCACTAGGCCCTCAGTAAGTTGTCAGACGGAAAAGAGTCGAGCTGTCGCGCCTTAACGATAGTAAAGTGATTTAGCGTTATGGAAGATTTGCACCTTTTTAGGGTCTGCATTGAAGTGCAATTCCTTGCCGCGTGTATCTATGTGAATGCCGGGCAGCTTGGCGATGATGGAAGCATCTGATCCCGGTGTTTTAAAGTACAGCAGCGTGACCTCACCTAGGGCCTCTGAGAAGTTCACTGTGCCTGAAAACAGCGGGTCGCTGTCAACGGCGATCATGTCTTCTGGGCGGACACCTACGTTGACTTGCAGGCCCTTGTCGGCTGCTTGGGTGGGCACTGCAGACTTGGCCGTGCCGCCGCCGTCCAAGGTGACGGTCGTGATGTCTCCGGTCTCTGTGATTTTACCCGTCAAGAGGTTCATTGACGGGGAGCCGATGAATTGCGCAACAAATTCGTTTTCTGGGCGTTCATAGAGTTCGAGCGGTGTGCCGACTTGCGCGATGCCTTTGTTGGCAAGGACCACGATCCGGGTGGCAAGTGTCATTGCCTCGACCTGATCGTGGGTCACGTAGATCATCGTGCTGTTTGGCATGGATTCTTTGAGCTGGGCGATTTCGATCCGCGTGGCAACGCGAAGCCCTGCATCGAGGTTCGAGAGTGGTTCATCGAACAGGTAGACTTTTGGATCGCGCACAATGGAGCGTCCGATTGCTACACGTTGACGTTGGCCGCCAGACAGCGCCTTGGGAAGACGGTCAAGGTAGTCGTCAAGCTGCAGGATGCGCGATGCCTTGGCGATGGACGCGTCAATTTCCGCCTGCGGTTTCTTGGCCAGCTTTAACGCAAAGGCCATGTTGTCGCGCACGGTCATGTGTGGGTAAAGCGCGTAAGATTGGAACACCATCGCGATGCCGCGCTGTGCAGGGGGGACGTTGTTCACGACCTCGCCGTCGATTTCAAGCGTGCCGCCTGTGATGCTTTCGAGACCCGCAATCATCCGCAATAGGGTCGATTTTCCGCACCCTGATGGGCCGACAAAGACGATGAGCTCGCCTTTGGTAATATCCAAGTTGATGTTGTTTAGGACGTTCACCGCGCCGCCGTAGGTCTTTTCGACACCTGTGAGTTTGAGATCAGCCATGGTGTTCTTCCCTTATGATGTGCGTTGCGCGAGGCAAGGCTGCCACGGTGCGAGGGTGACGGATTTGCCGGAAATGTCGGCGCTATGCAGGTCGGTGCCAATTTGCGTCCACGTACCGATGGGTAGGGTAATGGTCGCGGGTTCATCCGAGAGGTTGAAGGCACAAAAGATTGTGTCGCCGTTCAGTTGGCGGGTGAAATGCAGGACGTCGCCAGTGTTGGTTAAATTGTGATGCGTGCCCGTCGCGAGCGCGGGGTAGGCGTGGCGCAGGGCGATGGCGGCTTTGTAGTGATGCAGCATGGCGTCCGGGTCGATTGACTGCGCGCTGACGTTGTTTTGCAGGTGTGTGTCAGACACTGGTAGCCACGGGTTGCCTTCGGAGAAGCCGGCGTTTTGATTGCTGTTTTCCCAAACCATTGGGGTGCGACACCCGTCACGGCCCTTAAATTCAGGCCAGAATTCAATGCCGTAGGGGTCTTGCAGGTCCTCAAACGCGAGGTCTGCTTCGGTCAGGCCAAGTTCTTCGCCTTGATAGATGCAGACTGATCCGCGCAGGCACATGATCAGTGATGTCATCGCGCGGGTGGCGGCATCCGATAGGTTCCAGCGTGACACATGGCGCACGACGTCGTGGTTTGAAAAGGCCCAGCAGGCCCAGCCGTCGGCCGCGACTTCGTCAACTTTGTGTAGGACTTCGGCAAAACGGGCCGCTGTTGGTTGGTTCGCTGCGAGGAATTCGAATGCGTAACACATCTGCATGAGATCATCGCCAGCGGTGTATTCGCCCATGATTTCAAGGCCGCGCTGTGCATCGCCGACCTCACCGACTGCTGCTGCGCCGTATTTGTCCATGACCGCGCGGAGCTTGCGCAGGAATGGAAAATTCTCGGGTTGGTTCTTGGAATAGAGATGCGTCTGGTGGTTGTAAGGGTTTACCGAGGGCGCGATTGTTGCGTTGCGCTGTTCTGGTGGCAGGGCAGGGTTGTCGCGCAG
>JAPKCP010000219.1 GCA_028822885.1 Yoonia sp.
GCCGTGCAGACGTGGTTGATTTTGATGCCCTGATTAGCGCTGTTGAAAGTGGCCATATAACTGCCGCCAGCGATGTTTTTCCTGAGGAACCTATGCCTGCCAACCATCCGGTCAGACAGCTTGATGGTTTTGTCAGATCGGCACATCGCGCAGGTGCTTTGGACAGCGCGTTTAAGATGATGGGTGAGATGGTTCTTGAGGACATGGCGCTCATGGATAAAGGACTACCGCCTTTGCGCTGTAAACGTGCCGAGCGCGAAACAGTGGGGCGCATGCGATCGAAACCAGTCGATGGCAACTAGGGGGGTTAAAGGGGTCTGTAGGGGCGGACTTTATGAGGCGAAACCAGAAGCCTAGATTGGGATCGCTGCTGTTACCGGATAAATTTACATAACGGGTGCATCGCAACGTCCCGTTTGAAATTATCTGTAAACGGCGCTCCCTTGGCTTCACGTCCTTGAAGATGGGTGTTGATCAAAGACAAGCTGTCGATCTATTCGGAACGATTTTCGGTGACACTGCGTCAATTTAGAATGCGTCAGGTGCGAGACTGCCTTCCGTATTTTCGCCATTTTACGCGCCGAAACTTTGAAGCTGTGAAGGATTATGGCGTTGTTGTTGTCAGCCTCAAAGGCTGCGACCATCGCTCGTCATGGTTAACTTGGCTGACAATGTTAATCTCAACGGGGTCTATGATCGCGATCTTAGGTCTGGGTTTCGCAGCTAAAGTGCCTCAGGAATGATGCTTTAGTTGTGCAACAAAAATGCTGTGATTTCTTTCTTTCTGGGGTTTAGGCTAAAATTGAGAGTGAGAAATTAACCATGCCGACCGATCTGACCATAATCTTAGGGATTTTCGCAGCCCTGTTTGTGCTCCTCGTGTGGGGGCGTATCCGATATGATCTTGTGGCATTTGGTGCGCTCATCTTGGCCTCTCTTTTGGGGCTTGTGCAAAAAGAGGACGTCTTTTCAGGGTTCGGTCATGCGGCTGTCGCGATCATCGCGCTGGTCCTTATCATATCGCGAGGGCTAGTAGGCTCAGGTGCGGTAGAAAAGCTGGCGATGCGATTGCTCGATGCTGATCGCCCTTTGCCGATGCATATTGCCGTAATGGCGGTGGTCGGTGCAGGGCTGTCGGCAGTCATTAATAACGTGGCCGCACTTGCAATCCTCATGCCGCTTGACGTTGATACCGCAGCCAAGGCCAAACGCGCCGTCAGCAAAACATTAATGCCTCTTTCGTTTGCAACAATTCTTGGTGGCATGGTCACGTTGATTGGCACACCACCCAATATTGTTATTTCTGAATATCGCCAAGATGCGCTGGGCGAACCATTTGCTATGTTCGACTTTACACCTGTGGGGCTGATTGTGGCTGTCGCAGGTATTGCGTTTGTATCGCTCTTTGGGTGGCGCCTGCTTCCCAATAGAGAGGGTGCGCGCGATCAGGATGCTGCATTCAAAAAAGGGCGCTATATCGCAGAACTGCGCGTTGGTGACAAATTAGTTGATGAAGGAAAAAGAGTTGGTGATCTTTATCCATTGGCTGATGAGCATGATGTTCACATTCTAGGACTTGTTCGACGCGGCAAGCGGCTCTCGGGTTTTTCGATGCGACAAGAGATTCGTGCGAGCGACTTTCTTGTGGTTGAGGGTGATCCGAAGTCAATCGAGACTTTTATGGGACAAAGTGGTTTTGATTTTGCGGGCTCAGAAAAACATGCTGGCACTGTTACAGCGGGCGGTTTGACCTTGATGGAGGCGATTGTGCCCGAAGGATCCCGTATTGATGGGCGCACGGCACGCAGCCTTCGATTACTCTATCAGCTTTCAGTGACGCTTCTTGGGGTGTCACGCAGTGGGCAGCGGTTTACTGACCGTGTCCGCCTTTTGACAATCAAACCGGGTGATGTGCTTTTGCTGCTTGGTTCCCCTGAAAGGGTTTCCCAAGCGGCAACCTGGCTTGGTGTGCTTCCACTCGGTGGGCGCGAAACCAAAGTTGTTCAACGTTCAAAAGCCGGATTATCAATCGGGATTTTTCTAGTAGCAATCGCCGGTGCAGTGCTTGGGTGGACATCATTACCTGTTTCGCTAGCTGCAGCAGTCATCGCGTTTGTTGCGGCTGGGCTGGTGTCTGGTCGCGAAGTTTACGATTCGGTCGAATGGAAAGTAATCGTTCTTTTGGCAAGCCTCATCCCACTTGCTGAGGCTTTTGAAAATTTGGGTGGGGCAGAACTTATCGCGACGCAAATTCTAAGTGCGACACAAGGCTACCCCACGTGGGTCTCCTTGTTGGCACTTATGGCTGTGACGATGACGCTTTCTGATTTCCTGAATAATGTCGCAACGACACTGGTTGCGGCACCTATCGCCTTAGGACTGGCGACAGCGACAGCCACCAATCCAGATACTTGGCTTATGACCGTTGCGATTGCGGCCTCATGTGCGTTTCTGACCCCCATCGGGCACAAAAATAACACGATCATTCTTGGTCCAGGCGGCTATAGATTTGGGGACTATTGGCGTATTGGACTGCCTCTTGAGGTGCTGGTTCTTGCGGTTGGCTTGCCTGCTATCCTGATAGTCTGGCCGCTGTAAAATCACTGAGGCATGGGGACCGGAAGCGTAGACTCGGGGTGCCAATTGCCATTCAGCTGAAACAGACCCCTAGCTATGTAAGGCATGCTGTTCGAACTTTAGGTCGTCTTGAATTTTTCCTTTGTTTGCTTTAGGGGTGATTTGCCTGACCTAAAAAAACCCTCATGAGAGCAGGGTCTGAAGTGCGCTGGAATGAAACGTCCGAGTGGCCCGCAGGTTCCAAGTTGACCCAACCAAACGATGTGGTCGAACAAAACACACCAATCAACAACAGTTGCCCGATTGATATCCAATCGCGGTATAAAAGGAGACGTATGACCCGCTACGCAAATGCAAGAATAACGAACCCTACCCGCTATTTCGAAACACCAAATACCGTTCTGAGTGACAAAAAACTCAGCCATGATGACAAAATAAAAGTCCTGAGATCCATGGCTCTTGACGCAGATCAGTCGTTGCAAACGACGTCGGAGGGTATGGCAGGCACCAATCTGGCTTACAATGCAAACGACCTTCAATCTGCCCTGATCCACCTCGAAGATATCGAGGAAGCTGAGACCTTTAATGATCCAATCATGCAAAACGGCCGCTTCCAGCGGATCATGGTCGTAACGACCGTTGATCAAGATTTAAACCGTGAAATCGCAGATGTTGCCTATGATATGGCAGAGATCGCGGGTGGCAAAGTGTGCCTGCTGAATGTCGTTCCGTCGACGTTTGAAAGGGCGGGACTATCAGCTGCCGGACCAACGGTTATTTTTCCTCTAACCACTGTTAATGATACCCAAATCATTGAAGATCGCAATGTGCAACTCACAGAGCTAATGGTTGAAAGTGGCTCAAGCGTTGAGACTGAGATTGAGGTCCGCAGAGGCGAAGTCGAACAGGTCATTATTGAATACGCCGACGACTGCGACGCTGATGTTATCGTGGTTGGCTCTCCTAACCGATCCTGGCTCGAAGCTTTGTTTGAAACGTCTATTGCTGACAGTGTGACCAAGTTTGCGCCATGTCCAGTTTTGGTCGTCCCAGCGCCAGCATAACCAACAAACTTTTACAAAATGAATCGAAGGGGCCGACAACTGCAAAGTTGGATAGCTTGGCGGCAAAGCTTGCTTGCCCGCAGTTAAGCCCCAGAAACGAATACGTTGAGGAGATAAATTAATGGCTAATCTGGCAAAGACGACTGAATTTACAATCAATGGTCCCCAAAAGGAGACGCCGCTAGAGAAAACCACGCGCATTGTGAGGAAGATAAACGACGAAGATGCAGAGATACGCAATGATAAGATGGCGCAACTTCGCAAAGACCGTTTTGAAAGTGAAGCTGTCGCGCCCGTCGAGGTGATCGCAGAACCATCCAGTGATACGTGAAAGAGGCAAGTTACTCTGATAAGACAGTGTTGTCTGAACAACCGGCGGTCTATCACGGTGCGCCTGCTGCAGACGGCAGCCAACAAGCATGAGGTGCCACTGAATTATTGGTAAGTTGGAATTCTGGAGCAACTGCCTATGGGGGGAAGCTTGCGCGCCCGTAGGCAGGCCAGTTCTTGGCCTTGTAGGTCGGTACTGTGCATTTGCTCACAGTTCCCAGCTACCGAGCTGAATTCAGGACATGAATTCCTCACAGAATTTATACAATAGAGGCTCATTAGCCTAGTAACTACTCAATATTCTCAACGTGTAACAGTAGTTTTTGATACAGTCTGAGGCTAGCGCGCACTATTTCCGCCATCATCAATGGTTGGTGATAGTGTTTCAGATTTTGGGGGTCGCAAAGGTGAGGACATTGCTGTCAAGCGGATGCATTCAAGACTTTCTTGCAGCAAACTCAGTCACTGAACTTAAGAAATTGTGCAAAAACTCTAACTATTTCAGTTTTATCTATCTTACTATTTATCAACGAGCAGTCAGCACCACCTTTAGCAGGAGAGAATGACAGCTTAGGGTCGATACCCAAAGCAAAGCCCCCACCGCCATCAGGCAACGGGGGCTTTGTAACCCATCAAAGCATCGAAATGCTTGATATTACGCTTCGCGCTCTAATTTTTTACGCGCCAATTTACGGGCACGGCGAATCGCTTCAGCCTTATTGCGCGCTTTTTTCTCTGACGGTTTCTCAAAATGCTCCTTGAGTCTCATTTCACGGAACACGCCTTCGCGCTGTAGCTTTTTTTTCAAGGCCCGAAGGGCTTGATCGACATTGTTGTCACGAACACTTACTTGCATTTTGTTTGTACGAGCTTTCTATGAAAATTTTGTCGTATTTGGCAGGAATTCTATCCGATATCAAACTATATTTCACATTAGCAACTGCGGTGACCCAACTTTTGCGACCTGTCCCGTTGGCGAAGCGGACTCACAACACCGTCAAGCATGGATTTACGCACGTTTTTTGTGCCAAAAGCCTGTCACACTGATTGCGTGTAGCTAGTGTCTCAAACCAATATCACGCTTACAGAAATCGGTGGACATGATTTTATATCACAGTTGTTGGCTGTCCATCGACATCACATCCCAGCACTCATGGCATTTGCGCTTGTCGTATGCTCCGTCTGCGGTCAAGCTCCGAATCTTCTGATTGCCTGGGATATTCTTGACCGCCCAGTGTTTGTTCATCGATCCCGAGGTGGATCTTGTGAAGGTGCGCCTTTTGGGCTGCCATGGTTGTGTTCCACTCATCTTTGCCCGCAAATCATCAAGGTGGATTTGGACGTGCAAAGGGCCCTTTGATCCGCGATACGGGATGTTGACCGCGAGCGTCTTGCGACGACGACAAGGAATGCTGGAATCCGGCGCCTCCCGATCAAGCCACGTCAACCGCAGGAGACTTTCAACAAAGCTGGTCGTCTAGCGAAGCTCCACCCCAAGAGCACTTTCACCGTGAAACAAGTCTGGATTGCAGCGTCACTCGGCGT
>JAPKCP010000220.1 GCA_028822885.1 Yoonia sp.
AGCGTATCCCCATCAGCGATTCCAAAGACAAAGATACCATCGTCGCGCTGCCAGATATTTTTGTCTGACCACTGCTCTAGAAAAACTGTGACTTGCGGCAAGCCCGAGGCCACCAGATCGTCCATCACAACGCCAACCGAATTGCGCGATGGCTTTGCGATTTCTTCGGCATGGGTTTGCAGCAGGGATTGTAAATCTTGTGCTGACGCGGTGACGGCACTGCTTATCAGCAATACGCAAGCGATCATAAGGCGGCGCATATCAGTCTTTCGATTTACAAATGGTGATGTTCAAAAGGAAAGACGGGCACAGGATTTGGGTCTTGGGGAGGACCCTGCGCCCGTCAGTTAGTGAGACAAATCAGTCATCTGTCTTAGTAGTTTGACGTCAACTGCACGCAGGTTTCAGTTTCTGTGTTGTACATACCGCAGCCCAGTTCTTGCCAATCTGATTTCAGAACAGCTGATTCAGGCAAAAAGTCTGTCCATGCATCGCCGGGTACTTCGGTTGTTTGGCTAACAATATCGAACTGACCATCTGCGGTGATTTCACCGATCAGCACAGGCTTAGAAAGGTGATGGTTGGGCAACATAACAGCGGTGCCACCTGTGAGGTTCGGGAATTCCTGCCCGTACATCGCGTCGCGTACTGCATCGACGTCAGTAGTTCCTGCAGCCGTCACCGCGTTCACCCACATGTTGAAACCAATGTAGTGGGCTTCCATCGGATCGTTGGTCACACGCTCTTCGCCTGCGAATGCTTTCCATGCTGCGATGAATGTGTCGTTTGCCTCAGATTCAGCAGACTGAAAGTAGTTCCAAGCCGCCAAGTGGCCGACAAGGTTGGATGTGTCCAAACCGGACAGCTCTTCTTCACCCACTGAAAAAGCGATGACCGGAATATCGTCCGCAGATATGCCCGCTGCGGCCAATTCTTTGTAGAAACCGATGTTCGCGTCGCCGTTGATCGTAGAGATCACGCCGACCTGCTTGCCATCTTCACCAAGGGCGACAACATCAGCCACAATTGTGGCCCAGTCGGACTGACCAAACGGTGTGTAGTTCACAAAGATATCTTCAGCCGCGATACCTTTGTCGAGCAGGTAGGCCTCTAGAATGTTGTTTGTGGTACGTGGGTAAACATAGTCGGTGCCGAGTAGTGCGAATTTTTCAACACCCAATTCTTCAAGGAAGTAATCGGTTGCAGGGATCGCCTGTTGGTTCGGGGCAGCGCCTGTGTAGAAAACGTTCCTAGAGGATTCTTCGCCCTCGTATTGCACAGGATAGAACAACAAGCCGTTAAGTTCTTCGATCACAGGCAGCACAGATTTGCGCGACACGGATGTCCAGTTACCAAAGATGACGTCAACTTCGGATACTGTCAAAAGCTCGCGTGCCTTTTCGGCAAACAGCGGCCAGTCGGATGCTGGATCAACGACGACAGCTTCGATATCACAGCCAAGAAGACCACCAGCAGCATTCTGCTGTTCGATCAGCATCAGCATGGCGTCTTTCAGCGTGGTTTCAGAAATCGCCATTGAGCCCGACAGCGAGTGTAAAACACCAACTTTAATTGGTGCGGCGCAATCTTGCGCAACGGCCATGGTGCTAGTGCTAGCAACTGTCAAAGCGGCCAGTGAAACGAGCAAATTTTTATGAATAGTCAAAGGATAACCCTCTAGATTTTGCCACGCTCTGGTGTCGTCAGCCGCTAGGCAAAACGCAAACAGAGTGATAGTCATGGACCGCAGCTTTCAAGTTGTAGCCATGCGAGGGTCGTTATCTGCCAGGATTGCACCCTCGCGTGGCATTATATCGCCCGATACGGGACAAACTGACTCTTCATCTTAACGTGCATAAGTAAAAGTCATCTGGTGACAATTGCTGGTTGCATGCGGGTGCAACGCTTATATTTGCGGCTCAATCGGTGGTGGCGATTAAAAAACGTGCGCTGGCGTGTTTGGGATGTGGCGAGTGCATCTCAAGACCGTTGTTTCCAAAATTTACCAACCAAACCCGATCATGGCTAACGGTTAGGGTGTCGGCACGTGAAACCCGCCAAGTGCTGCAAGCTGTGCGGCCACTTCTGTCGCGCCCTTGTTGTGCCGCAGGGACGTAAAGATGAACGATTTATCGCCCCGCATCTTTTTTGCATCACGCGCCATGACATCAAGGGATGCACCAACGTATGGGGCCAAGTCGGTTTTGTTAATCACAAGAATATCCGACTTTGTGATTGCAGGTCCGCCTTTGCGTGGGATTTCCTCGCCCGCTGCAACGTCGATGACATAGACAGTGAGGTCCGCGAGTTCAGGACTAAAAGTGGCTGATAGATTATCACCACCACTTTCAATGAGAACAATCTCAACATCAGGATGCCGCGCACGCATTTCTGCAATTGCGGCCAGGTTAATCGACGCGTCTTCGCGGATTGCGGTATGGGGGCAACCGCCGGTTTCAACGCCGATCACACGGTCTTGGGGGAGGATTTGCATCCGCATCAAGGCCTCAGCGTCTTCTTGCGTGTAGATGTCGTTCGTAATCACCCCAATCGACATCTGTGGGTGGAATAGTCGCGCAAGGGCTGCTGTGAGCGTGGTTTTTCCTGCGCCAACAGGGCCACCAATGCCGATACGCAATGGACCATTTTGTGACATATTATAGTCCTTTCAGGTGCGAAAAACGCGCGCATATTGGGTTTCATGCTGCATCGCAGTGATGTCAGAGAAGAATGAATTGCTGTAAAGGTCATCCAAGGTGGCGCCCCTTAATTCTGCCGCCAATGATGCACAACGTGGCTTGAGCGCGGCCTGCACCCGTTGCCCGTCCGTCTGTCCAAGTGGGACCAAACGCATGGCTGCGCCACAGAGATTACCAACGAAGGCTTGCAGGTACATGGCGGTGGTCAGTTCAAGGTCCAACGCCATGCTTTGTGCGGCACGTCCCACTGCCACCGGGTACGTTAAAGCCCCCAACTGGATGTCCCAAACAGCCGCAAACGTATCGCAGAACGCGCCACCTTGAAGGTTGGTTTCAAGCAATCTTTCCTTTGATGCTGCAAATGCGCGCGCTGTTGCGTCGATTATCGGGACGTCAGCAGCGTCAGCGGCATAGGCCACGTTTAGTAAAACGGCATCTGCTCGTGCGCCACCTTGTGTCAGCAAGCAGTCCACCCAATCCTCGAGCGACTGCGCATTGGTGATCACATCCCCAAGGATTGCTGTCTCAAGTCCGTGAGAATACGCAAACGCCCCAACGGGAAAGGAGGGCGAGAGTAATTGAGCAAGGGTCAGGACGTCAGTGGTCATGTGCAGTTTTGACGTGTGCGTGGCTATGTGTACGTCCGTGGCCGTATGCGCCGCCTTCGGGGGTAAAGGGTTCTGACACCTCGACCAAAGTTGCACCAAGGTGTTCCAGCATATGGCCAATCACCTTGTCGCGTTGAATCAACAGGCGTGTCGTTTCAATCTGACAGGGCGTGTGTCGGTTGCCGATGTGCCAAGCAAGCTGGGTTAAGTCACCTTTGACGTCGTAAAGGTTTTCAGCAGCAGCAACGATTTGAATAAATCGCCCGTCTTCGAGGGCAAACGCATCATTATGGTTCAGTGATTTTGTCTGGGTCAGGTCCACCAACAAATCTGCACCCGCTACAGTTTTGATAACCTTGCGGCGCAAAAAACGTGCGTCATAATCAAGGAGGCATTGATCAAAGCTGTCTGACCAATCGCCGTCATGCCGGATCTCATGTGTTGTGTAATCTACCATCAGAAAAGAAAATACCGTTGTGCCATCGGAAGCGTTTCAGCAGGTTCACAGGTCAACAGCTCTCCATCAGCGCGGACTTCGTAAGTTTCTGGGTTTACGTCAATCTTTGGGGTGGCGGTGTTTAGGATCAGATCGGATTTACCGATATTGCGTGTGTTGCGCACGGCAACCGTACTTTTCGCTAAGCCTAGTTTGTCAGCAACGCCGTCGGATTGTGCAGCCTCGGATACAAAAATCACGGATGACTGTTCTACCGATCGACCATAGGCCCCGAACATATTGCGTGAATAGACAGGTTGCGGTGTTGGGATTGAGGCATTTGGATCACCCATTTGCGCGCAGACAATAGTACCCGCCATCAAGACCATCTCAGGCTTCACCCCGAAAAAGGCGGGGTCCCACATCACCAGATCGGCGCGTTTGCCTTCGGTGATGCTACCGATTTCTTGGCTGATACCATGGGCGATAGCAGGATTGATGGTGTATTTGGCAATGTAGCGGCGGACGCGAAAGTTGTCGTTCTCACCTGTTTCCTCAGCCAAACGCCCACGCTGCTTTTTCATTTTGTCAGCGGTTTGCCACGTGCGGATCAAAACCTCACCAACGCGCCCCATCGCCTGACTATCGGACGCGATAATCGAAAAGGCGCCCATATCATGCAGGATGTCTTCGGCGGCAATCGTTTCGCGTCTGATCCGGCTTTCGGCAAAGGCGACGTCTTCTGGAATTGATTTATCAAGATGATGACAGACCATCAGCATGTCGAGATGTTCTTCCAACGTGTTCACAGTGTAGGGCCGTGTCGGGTTGGTCGATGACGGCAGGACATGCTCCTCACCGCAGATTTTGATAATGTCTGGCGCGTGACCGCCACCTGCGCCCTCAGTGTGGAAAGCGTGGATTGTGCGACCTTTCATGGCGGCAACCGTGTTTTCGACGAAACCGGATTCATTCAGTGTGTCCGTGTGGATCATCACCTGCACATCCATGTCGTCGGCCACGCCAAGGCAGCAATCAATTGCGCCGGGCGTTGTGCCCCAGTCTTCGTGCAGTTTCAGTGAGCAGGCACCAGCCTTGACCATTTCGATCAATGCGTCGGGCTGGCTGGCGTTCCCTTTACCAGCAAGGCCGATATTCATTGGAATGTAGTCAAAGGCTTGCATCATGCGCCCGATATGCCAAGGACCCGGCGTGCAGGTGGTCGCCAGCGTGCCATGCGCAGGGCCAGTGCCACCGCCAAAGCAAGTCGTGACGCCAGAGTGTAAGGAATCTTCCATCTGTTGTGGGCAGATGAAGTGAATATGTGAATCAAACCCGCCTGCCGTCAGGATGCGCCCTTCGCCAGCGATTGCCTCGGTGCCGGGGCCGATAATGATATCAACGCCGGGCTGTGTGTCGGGGTTCCCAGCCTTGCCAATCTTATGGATGCGCCCATCTTTGAGGCCAACATCCGCCTTATAAATTCCAGTGTGATCCACGATCAGTGCGTTCGTGATGACCGTATCCACGGCCCCTTGGGCGCGGGTGACTTGAGATTGCCCCATCCCATCGCGGATGACTTTGCCGCCACCGAATTTGACCTCTTCACCATAGATGGTCAGGTCTTTTTCAACTTCGATAACGAGGTCGGTGTCTGCCAACCGCATCTTGTCGCCAGTCGTAGGGCCGAACATCGCGGCATAGTCTGCGCGGTTGATTTGGGTGGGCATATTAAAGATCCCCCATGATCTG